>NZ_JBEZFT010000019.1:0-99098 GCF_040649595.1 Kribbella sp. NPDC048915
CCACCACCGACCGCAACAACTACAAGATCACCCACACCATCCACATCCACGACGGTTGACAACCACACCCCAGCCCTAACTGAGCGGCATTGGGGGCAACCCTCCAGCTCAGTGGGCAACCCCGTTCCGGGCGCCTGCGCCAACTCCCGGTGCGCGTAATGAGCTCGCGGAGGGCGTGCGCAGCCCGCGGAGGGCGTGTCCAGGTCGAGGTGGGCGTGCATAGGTCGCGGCGGGCGTGCACAGGTCGCGGCGGGCGTGCACAGCCTGCCGTGGGAGTGGACAGGTCGCGGTAGGCGTGCACAGGTCGCGGCGGGGGGGGCAGGTCGCGGTGGGGGTGCAGCTCGCGGTGGGCGTGCACAGGTGCGGTGGCGGTGCACAGCTTGGGTGAGAGTGAACAGGCTGGTCGGAGCGAACGGGCTGGGGTCGGCAGGGACAGCTTGCGTGGGTGTGAACAGGTTGTGGTGCGTGCAGACCTGATATTGCCTGTTGGAACCCCCAGCTTGGTGTCCCACGACCCGATGACCGGCGCTCTACCGGCGGCTCCTTGGCGTCTGGATGAGCGCGGACGGCCCACACCCCACGTCCACCCCAGCCCGCGTCCCTCACCCGGCGCCTTCGGCCACCACAACTGGGTGGTGCAGTTCGGCAGTACTACGGAAGCGACCGATGAGAGCCGTGCAAGCTCTGTGGATAACTCTCCGGACGGACACCCTCCGTATGCGACGCTTATACCCCCAGCATCAGCGAACGGAGCCCTTATGCCGCGCCGACCGGCCCTCAAGCCAACCGCCGCAGCCCTCTGCACCCTCCTGGCCCTCACCGCCTGCGAAGGCTCCCCCGAAGCCGCCCAACCCAACAGGTCACCCTCGGCGGCAGCGTCCACGCCGGCGTCGACACCGTCACCATCCGCGGCTCCGACGAACACCGCCGCAGCGCAGGCGGCGGCGGCCCAGACCGGATACCGGTCGTACATGGCGGCGAAGATGGCGACGGCCGCCAGCGGCGGCAAGGACGTGGCTGGGCTGTCCAAGGTGGCAGTCGGCATCATGTTGAAGGCAGAGTTGAACCAGGCCGCGCTGTACAGAGGCAGGGAGCTGCGATCAGTCGGACGTATCGATGTCGTCTGGACCAAGCCGCTCAAAGTGGGGGCGGCCGGAACCAACGGCCAGATCGCGGAAATCACGGTCCAGGCCTGCCTCGACGCATCGAAGGCGAAGACCGTCGACGCACAAGGCAAGAACGTCAAGGCGCCGGGCACGCCGACGCGCTGGCTGGACGAAATGCAGATGCGCTTCGATCACGGAGCATGGAAGGCTTACTACGGCACCAACCGGGCCGCGCAATGCTGACCACAGCAATCGCGACAGCGATTCTCGCCACGAGTCTGACCGCACCGACAGGTGTGACAGACAGCCTGACCGAGCCCAGTCAGCCGCCCTGTCGACAGAACATTCTACTCGGCCAGTGCGAATTGCAGGTGAGTGATGACGGGCATCCGCCCACAACGTCAGTCGTGAAGACTCCTGGTGCGAAGAAGCCGGGCGGGTCCGCCTGTATTTTCGAAGGGCAGGCCGTGCCGTGCCGGACGACGTACGGGTTCTTCGATGTGCGATCGGGGTGCTACCTGTTTTCGCTGGGCTTTCCAAGATCTTTGGAGAAGTCTGTTGGCAGTGCCAGCGATTACCCGCCAGGCACGAAGTTCTACGGCTGTTGGCTGATCCTTGGCGTGGTTGAAGGAAAGCCGGTCGTCCAGATCACGATGGAGTCAGTCAATCGGCCACCTGGTGAGGAGCGGACGATTGATCCTCGGGTGGCGGCTCGGCGGGTGGTGGAGACCATGGAGTTCGTGGCGCCGGGGCTGGGGTTGTCGCCGTACGTGCAGAGTGCGGATCACGTGGGCATCGTGAACGTGCCGATCTGGATGTGGGTGACGGATCCGGGACCGACGACCACTGGTCCGCAGACGAAGACCGCGACGCTGGGCGGGGTGTCCATCACCGCGACCGGCACCGTGGATCGCATCGAGTGGTCCATGGGCACCGGGAAAACCGTGACCTGTAAGGGATCCGGGACTCCGTTCACCCGCGCGATGGCGACCGGCAGGTCGCTCAAGGACATGCCGTCCTCCCCCACCTGCGGGTTCAGGTATCCGAAGTCCTCCCGCTGCGCGAAGTCCGGTACCTATACCGTCAGCGCGACGGCGTACTGGACCGTGCACTGGACCGGTGGCGGCATGGAAGGTGACATTCCGCTCGACTTCACCCGTTCCGTCCCGCTCCAGGTGACGGACCTGCGGCCGGTCCTCGTCGACCCCGACGGCGGCTCCGAACAACCGTCGGTACCTCCCCGCGGCTGCAGCAACTGACGAACAGGCTCCCACCACATCCGTGGCGGGAGCCTGTTCGGGGCAGGTCAGCGGTGCAGGTCGAAGCGGTCGAGTTCCATGACCTTGTGCCAGGCGGCAACGAAGTCGTTGACGAACTTCTCCTTCGCGTCGTCGCTGGCGTAGACCTCGGCGACGGCGCGGAGTTCGGAGTTCGAGCCGAAGACCAGGTCCGCGCGGGTACCGGTCCACTTGACCTTGCCGTCGACGGTCGCCTCGAAGGTCTCCTGGCTGCCGTCGGTCGCGTGCCACTCGGTGCCCAGGTCGAGCAGGTTCACGAAGAAGTCGTTCGTGAGCGTGCCCGGCTGCTCGGTGAGGACGCCGTACTGCGAACCGTCCCAGTTCGTGCCGAGGACCCGCAGGCCGCCGACGAGGACGGTCAGCTCCGGCGCGCTGAGCGTGAGCAGGTTCGCGCGGTCGAGCAGCAGGTGCTCGGCCGGGAGGCGGTTGCCCTTGCCGTAGTAGTTGCGGAACCCGTCGGCGACCGGCTCGAGCGCCGCGAACGAGTCGGCGTCGGTCTGCTCGGCGGACGCGTCCACCCGGCCGGGCGTGAACGGTACGACGATGTCGTACCCGGCGTTCTTCGCCGCGATCTCCACACCGACCCCACCGGCGAGGACGATCAGGTCGGCGAGCGACACCGGCTTCCCGAACGACTGCTGGATGTCCTCGAGCGTCCGCAGTACGAGCGCGAGCTGGTCCGGGTTGTTGACCTCCCAGCCGATCTGCGGCTGCAGGCGGATCCGCGCACCGTTGGCGCCACCACGCTTGTCACTGCCGCGGAACGTCGACGCCGACGCCCACGCGGTCGACACCAGCTGCGACACCGACAGGCCGGACGCCGCGATCGCGGCCTTCAGCGCGGTGACGTCGGCGTCGTTGATCAGCTCGTGCTCGACCGGCGGCAGCGGGTCCTGCCAGATCAGCACCTCGTCCGGAACCTCCGGGCCGAGGTACCGCGCAACCGGGCCCATGTCGCGGTGGGTCAGCTTGTACCAAGCACGCGCGAACGCGTCCGCGAACTCATCCGGGTTGTCCTTGAACCGGCGCGAGATCGGCTCGTAAATCGGGTCGAACCGCAGCGCCAGGTCGGTGGTCAGCATGGTCGGTACCTTGTTGGGGCCGCCGTGCGCGTCCGGGATGACCGCCTCGGCGCCCTTCGCGACCCACTGGTGCGCGCCGGCCGGGCTCTTCGACAGCTCCCACTCGTAGCCGAACAGGATCTCGAAGAAGTCGTTGGTCCACTGTGTCGGCTTCGTGGTCCAGGTGACCTCGAGACCGCTGGTGATCGCGTCGGCGCCCTTACCGCTCTTGTACGTGCTCTTCCAGCCGAGGCCCTGCTGCTCGATCGGCGCGCCCTCGGGCTCGGCCCCGACGTTCTCGGCCGGGCCGGCGCCGTGGGTCTTGCCGAAGGTGTGACCGCCGGCGATCAGCGCGACCGTCTCCTCGTCGTTCATCGCCATCCGGCCGAATGTCTCGCGGATGTCGCGCGCCGCGGCGACCGGGTCCGGGTTGCCGTTCGGGCCTTCCGGGTTCACGTAGATGAGACCCATCTGGACCGCTCCGAGCGGACGCTCGAGCTGACGGTCACCGGAGTACCGCTCGTCGCCGAGCCAGGTGGTCTCCGGACCCCAGTACACGTCGGTCTCCGGCTCCCAGACGTCCTCGCGGCCGCCGGCGAAGCCGAAGGTCTTGAAGCCCATCGTCTCCAGCGCGACGTTGCCGGTGAGGATCATCAGGTCGGCCCAGGAGATCTTCTGGCCGTACTTCTTCTTGACCGGCCAGAGCAGCCGGCGCGCCTTGTCCAGGTTGCCGTTGTCGGGCCAGCTGTTCAGCGGGGCGAACCGCTGCTGGCCGGCGCCGGCGCCGCCGCGGCCGTCGTGGATCCGGTACGTACCCGCGCTGTGCCACGCCATCCGGATCATCAGCGGGCCGTAGTTGCCGAAGTCGGCCGGCCACCAGTCCTGCGAGCTGGTCAGGACCTCGGCGATGTCCGCCTTCACCGCCGCGAGATCCAGGGTCTGGAACTCCTTGGCGTAGTCGAACTCTTCGCCGAGCGGGTTGGTCACCGGCTGGTTCTTGGCCAGGATCTTCAGGTTGAGCTGGTGCGGCCACCAGTCGCGGTTCGCGTCCCCTTGGGTCGGGTGGACGCCCTGACCGTGGTTCACCGGGCAGCCGCCGGTCTCGGCCCCGCGGCTCTCCGCGGTCGCCTCACCGGGCAGGGGCTCATGGTTCTCGGACATCGAATTCCTTCCAGGACTGGACTTGGACGACAGGGAGTTCAGGTACGGCAGTTCAGGTACGGCAGTTCAGGTTCGGTGTCGGCAGTACGGCGACTTCAGGTACGGCGAGGTCGGGGTCAGCAGGTTCAGGTACGGCGGGAGCAGTCGGCGCAGAGGCCCCAGTAGATGACCTCGGCCTCGTCGATGACGAACCCGTGGTCGTCGGACGCGGTGAGGCACGGCGCGTGCCCGACCGCACAGTCGACATCCGCGATGGCTCCGCACGAACGGCAGACCACGTGGTGATGGTTGTCACCGACCCGCGATTCGTACCGCGCGACCGATCCGAGCGGCTGAATCCGCCGGACCAGTCCCGCGGCCGTCAACGTGTGCAGCGAGTCGTACACCGCTTGGTGTGAGGCCTGAGGGAGTTCGTTGCGCACGGCACCGATGATCGAGTCGGTGTCCGCGTGCGGATGCCCGTACACCGCGGCCAGCACCGCCAGCCGTGGGCGGGTCACCCGCAACGAGGCCCCACGCAGCAACCCCTCGAGCTCGTCCACCGTCGGCATGCCCGCAGTCTCTCGCCTTTTCTGGAATGAGTCAAGATTAGCTTCCGCGTCCGGTACTGCGCCTTTTCGCTGCGGTACGGGCGGAGTACGGGCAGGGCGGCGAACGTGGCGGCCCCTAGGTTGCCCTTCATCAGGCAATTGGACTGTTGAGGAGTGATTGTGAGTTTGTCTGTCCGAAGGGTCTCGGTACTGGTCGCGGCGCTCGCCTTGCTGCTGTCGACCGCGGTGACGATCCGGCTCGCGAACACGGCGGAGGCCGTCACCTGCGTGCGATCGTCGAGCACAACCGACAGCGTTCTGGGCGGTCTGGGCTTCCAGTACCGGAACTGGCCGGGTGGCAACGCCAAGGTGCGCGTGACCTACAGCACCTCGAACGCCGTCAAGACGATCCGGGTCCGGATGGCGCAGGACGGCAAGAGTTCCTGGACGATCCTGTCCGCGAGCGGTGGCCGCAAGGTAACGAAGACGGTCAGCGTCGGCTACCACTCCAAGGGCAACGGGACCCTGTGGTTCGAGCCGCGGGGCGACAGCACGAGGACCGGCCGCACCCTCTACTCGTTCTGCCTCTACAAAGGCTGATCCGGCAACGAACTGAGCCGACCGGCTTCGGCCGCGAGCAGCTCGAATCCGCACGCCTTCGCGATCAGGGCGGCCTGCTCGGCGGACAACGCCGCCGCCGAGTGGTCGCCCGTCGCGAGTTGCGCCGAGGCCAGCGTGAGCAGTGCCTCGGCCTCGAGGTACGGATACGTGTCGCGCGCGATCGCCAGGCATGCCTCGATCCATTCGAGCGCCGCCGCTGGATCGCCGAGCGTCAGCTGCGCCTGCGCGACGGCCGAAGCGGTCTGCGCCTGCGCCTTCGGATCGCGGACGAGCTTCGCGAGCTCATGCGCTCGGAGGGCAGTCTGCAGTGCGGCGGCTCCGTCACCACGCCGGCTGTGCAGCCGCGCCCATTCGTCCAGCGTGGACGACTCGCCACGGTACTGCGAGCGCTGGTGATACGTCGCCATCAGCTCGCTCAACAGCTCGGCAGCACGTTCGGTCGCCCCTGACTGCCGCAACGCACCGGCCAGGTTGCCGCGGATCGTCAGGCGCGATGTCTCCAGACCGTGTTCGCTGATCTCCAGCGCCGACGTGAACAGGTCCGCGGCCTTCTGCAAGGCGCCCGCGTACAGCCGAACCATCCCGAGCCCGTTCAGCGCGATAGCACGCACATGCCCGCGGGGCTCGGTATCGGTCAACTCCAGTGCGCGCGACATCCAGTGCTCGGCGTCGTCGAGCTTGCCTCGCTCCAGTTGCAGCCAGCCGACCTGATGCGCCAGGTAGGCAGCAGCGATCGGACGCCCGACCGCCACCGCGAGCGCGTGACCGGCGAGGCAGTCGGACATCGCGTCCTCGTCTCGCCCGACCGCGCCCAGCGCCTGGCCGCGGTTGATGAGCATCGCAACCTTCGCGAAGTCGTCACCGGCCGCTGTTGCCGCGGCCATCCCAGCCTGTGCCGCCGGCAACCATCCCTCGGCGTCCCTGCGAAGCAGGTAGTACCCCCGGAGCTGGTCAGCGATCCGCCACGCCAGCGAAGCCCCGTCGTCCTGTACGACGGCCAGCAACGCCGGGAGCTCTTCGTCGAGCCACTCGAGCGCGGACTCCGCTGACTGGAAGACCTCCGCTGCGGCGGGGTACTCGCTCAGCCGGACGAGCTGTGGATGCACGACGTCGACCGCCGCCGTCACCGTCTCGGCGTACCACTCGTGCAGCCTGCTCCGCGCCGACTCGCTCTCGTCGTCCGTGGCGACCAGCCTGCGCGCATACAGGCCGAGCAGGTCGTGGAAGCGGTAGCGGTTCCTCGAGTGCTGCAGGAGCATGTTCGCGCCCAGCAGGTCCTCCAAGACGCGGTCGGCCGTCGGGACCGGTACGTCGAGCAACGCCGCCGTACTGTCGGCGCTGAAGTCGTCCCCCGGATGCAGACTGCACAACCGGAACGCCCGCTGCGCGTCCGGCGCGAGATCCGCGTAGCTGAGCTGGAAGCTGTTGAGCACGCTGGACTCGCCCAGACTGAGCTCGGAGAGTCGCCGGTTGCTGTCGTCGAGGCGGCGGGCCAGGTCGGCGACCGTCCAGCCGCGCCGGGTCGCAAGCCTCGCGCCCGCGATGCGCAGTGCGAGGGGTAGTCGCGCGCAGGCCTCCGCGAGGTCATCGATGCCCTCGCTGTCGGTACCCACTTCCGGCGCTCTGGAGGTGGAGGTGATCAGCGCGACCGCGTCCTCGTGGCTGAGTGGTTGGAGGCTGACAACCCCGGCGGCTTCCAGGTCGAGCAGCTGTCTGCGGCTGGTAACGATCGCATCGCTCTGCCCCGCACCGGGCAGCAGCGGCCGCACCTGCGCCGCGTCTCGCGCGTTGTCCAGGAGGAGCAACATCCTTCGGTCCGCGAGTTCGCTACGCAGCAGAGCGGCAGCCTCGGCCTCGTCGGTGCCGATCCGCCGGCCCGGTACGCCGAGCGCACGCAGGAACCGGGTCAACACCTGCAGCGGCGCCGTGGTCGCCGTACCGTTGCCCCGCAGGTCGGCGTACAGCTGCCCGTCCGGGTATTCCTCCCGCAGCCGATGCGCCGCCGTCAGTGCCAGCGCCGTCTTGCCCACGCCCGCGACACCGTCGATCAGCACCACCCGGGACGACAACCCGCGCCGGCCGAGCGCCGTGCGGATCGCGTCCAGCTCACCCGCCCGCCCGACAAAGTCCGGCGGCGCCGAAGGCACCTGCTGAACGACGCCCCGCTCACCCCTCGTGTGGGGCGGGAAGTTGGTGTGCTGCGGAGCCTCGTGGCGGCGGAGTACGGCGAGGTGGGCTTCGCGAAGTGTTTCGCTCGGGTTGATGCCGAGGTGTTCGGCCAGCGCGGTACGGATGCGGTCGTACGCATTGAGCGCCTCAGCTTGCCGGCCGGCTGCGTCGAGGGTACGGATCAGGTCGACGTGCAGCGGCTCGTCGAGTTCGTCACGGTTGGCCAAAGCGCGCAGCCGCTCCAGCGCGACCTCCGGTTGACCCAGATCGCGCGCCAGCCGAGCAAACGCCCGTACGGCGGCGACGTACTCGTTGAACACAGCAACGTACGCCGGATCGGCCAGCACCTGCTCCACATCGGTCTCACCGCGCCACAACGCCACAGCCTCCGACAACAACGCGAACGCCGCCGCCTCCCGTGTTGCTCGCGCCGTGAGGTCGCGGAACGCCAGCAGATCGAGCCCATCCACGTCCACCGTCAAGCGGTACCCGGTGCCTGCGGCAACCACCACCGGCGCCGACGCGTTGGCAGGCTCGAGCAGACGCCGCAGCCGCGCCATGCGTGTGTGCAGCAAGCCGGCAGCGTTCGCAGGTACCTGTCGCGGCCACAACAGGGCAATGAGCTCGTCCTGCCCGACAATCGCACCAGCAGCCAACGCGAGCCGTACCAGCAGGGCACGCTGCGTCCGCGAGTTCACCACGAGCGCCACGTCGCCCCGCCATACCTCCAGCGGTCCGAGTACGGCGATCCGCATCGGCCCGGCGCCATCGGCCGCACTCACCTCGTGACGAACCACCCTGGCCGCGGCATGCAGCTCGTCGGTGTCCCGCCGGCCTAACCCGAGCGCATCGGCCAGCGCAGCGATCGAGTCCGGCTTAGGACTCCGAGTACGTCCCTGCTCAAGATCCCGAACAGCCCCCGCGCTCAACCCTGCCCGAGCCGCCAACTCCCGCTGCGTAACCCCCGCCCCCACCCGAAACCCGCGCAGAAGCTCCCCGAATCCGCCCCGAGGCAGGCCGAACTCGTCCCCACCCCGCGTCCCCCGCGCCCAACCCGGCACTCAAGCATCCTACTGACGCTCAGTAGCACCCCAGCCCCCGGAACTCGAAACGGTCCGACCCATCCGCACCGCCCTCCAAGCCCGGCCCAGCCCCCACCAAACACTCGCTCAACGGCCCATCTCCCAGCCCAGCCCTCAAGCCAACCGCCCAACCCAACCCCAGCACCGGAGCAGACTGCCCAACCCGACTCCAAACCCCGAGCCAGCCGCCAAACCCAACCCCCGCACCCGAGCAGACTGCCCAACCCGACCCCAGCACCGGAGCAGACCGCCCAACCCGACTCCAAACCCCGAGCCAACCGCCCAACCCAACCCCAGCACCCGAGCCAACCGCCAAACCCAACCCCCAGCCGCCGAGCGAAGCGAAGGCAAAAAGGGGGTGCGGGTGGCGGAGCCCCCGCCGGCGGCGAGCGGAGCGAAGCCGCACAACACGACGAAGGCGAGGTGGTCAGCGCAGGATCTGCGCGACACACCTCGCCCATCGTCTTCGTGGAGCTGAGGGGATTCGAACCCCTGGCCTCTTCGTTGCGAACGAAGCGCGCTACCAACTGCGCCACAGCCCCGAGCTGGTCACCGGGTTTCCCTGGCGACCGCGAAACTCTAACACGGAGAGCCCCGCAGACTAAAACCGGATATCAGTCGCCGACTGCGCGCTTCACCTCAGGCTCTTCCTGGACCGAGGGCCGCGCCGAGGGGGTGACGGTTTCGGCGATTCCGGACTTCTCGGCGGGGTCGGTGGTGCGGGCGCTGGAGAACACCTCGTCGTCGGTCAGCGAGATGGTGCGGACCGTACGGTCGGGGGCCTTCTCCTTCATGACGTACGTCGGCAGCGTGACCGGCACCGGGTCCCAGAGGCCTTCGGCCGGCTTCTTCTCCTCGGGCTTCGGCGCGGGCTCGGCGGGGAGCTTGACCTCGATGGTCTTCTCCTCGTCGGGCGACGGCGCCGGCTTGCCCGCCGGGCCGCGGTCGTGTCGTGCCTGCGCCCGGGCACGGCGCTGGGCGGCGGCCTCGGCGCGGGCCCGAGCCTGGCGCCGCAGCTGCACGCGAGTGAGGATGACGAACGCCACGATCAGCGCACCGGGGATCGCGACCGTCCACCACAGCAGGATCTCCAGTCCGGCGAGGGCCACGACGGACAGCAGCGAAAGGGTCAGGATCGACAGCACCCGCCGACGGCGCATGGCGGCCACCCGGCGGGCTCGGTTCGGAACGTACCGCGTGCCCGGTGGCGACTCACCCGCGGCCGCTGCACCCGCCGCGCTCGTCCCAGCCGGGGCCGATTCGGTGGAGGCCGCTCCGGCCGGGCGTACGACGTACCGCGGCCGCGACGGATCGCGCGCGAGCACCCGCGCCTCGCCGGACGTCGGCACCACCGGCCGGCGTCGCGCCTCGTCGCCCCGCTTCAGCCACATCGGGACGAGGTAGGCGGCCCACGCGGCGACGATCGCCACATAGATCAACCCTGTCGTCCCCATGCGATGACGCTAAAGCGCGGCGGGGGCCAGATGGGGTACGTCGGACGGTGTGTCGCAAGAGAACTCGTGTGACTGGTGTGAACAGTACGCTCCGTAGTCAGCGCAGTCGCGCTACGAGACCGGGTCCGACCTCTTCGACGTTGAGGGCGAAGATGCGGTGGTCGCGCCAGTCGCCGTCGATGTGCAGGAACCGCGGCCGCTCGCCCTCGTACCGGAAGCCGAGCTTCTCCACGACCCGCAAACTCGCCTTGTTCTCCGGGCGAATCGCCACTTCGATGCGGTGCAGGCCGAGCGTGAACCAGCAGTGGTCGGCGGCCATCGCGACTGCGGTCGGCACGATCCCGCGGCCGGCGTACTGCTCGTCGACCCAGTAGCCGAGGTTCGCCCAGCGGGCCGAGCCGTAGGTGATTCCGGAGACCGTGAGCTGTCCCACCAGCGGCCACTTCGACCGCTTGCCGAGACCGGCCGCACCGCCGTACGTGATGACGAACGGCAGCATCCGCCCGTACTTCGCCTGCCGGTTCCAGTCGCGTGCCATCGCGCGAAACGTCCGCGCGCCGTCGTCCGCGCCCGGTGGCTGGGTGGCGTCCCAGGGCCGCAGCCAGCTCACGTTGCGCTGGCGGGCCGCGGCCCATTCGGCGCCGTCGCTCGGGCGCAGCGGGCGCAGCCCCACCTGCCCGTGCTTGAGCTCCACCGGCCACTGGACGACGGCCATCAGTCGGCGTCCGTCCGCACGTGGTCACCGCCGTGGACCTGGTCGACCGCATGACGCAGCAACGATTCGAGTACGGCGAGACCGTCCTTCACACCGCCCCGCGAACCCGGCAGGTTGACGATCACCGTCCGCCCTGCGACACCCGCGAGCCCGCGGGACAGTGACGCCGTCGGGATGCCGTTGGCCACGCCGTACGCCCGGATCGCCTCGGCGATCCCCGGGATCTCCTTCGACAGCACAGCGGCCGTCTGCTCAGGTGTCTCGTCGGTCGGCGAAATCCCCGTACCGCCGGTGGTCAGCACGACGTCGTACGACGCCTCCACCGCCGCACGCAGCGCCTGGCCGACGGGATCGCCGTCCGGCACGATCTGCGGACCGGACACTTCGAAACCCCATGCCTGCAACCGCTCGGCGATCAGCGGACCGGTGGTGTCGGTGTAGACACCGGCGGCTGCCCGGTTCGAGACGCTGACGACCAGAGCCTTCACGGCCGCTCCCAATGCCCGGTCTTACCACCTTCTTTGAGCTCCACCCGGACGTCGGACAGTACCGCTGCCGGGTCGAGTGCCTTCACCATGTCGATCACGGCCAGCCCGGCGACAGCGACGGCGGTCAGGGCCTCCATCTCGACACCGGTGCGGTCGGTCGTCTTCACCTGGGCCCGGATCAGTACGGCGTCGTCGGCGACCTCGAGGTCGACCTTGGCGCCGGTGATCGCGATCGGGTGGCACAACGGGATCAGGTCAGGGGTCCGTTTCGCGCCCATGATCCCGGCGATCCGGGCGACGCCGAGCGCGTCCCCCTTCGGCACGCCTCCGCCGCGGAGCGCCGTCACCACCTCGGCCGACACCAGAACCTTGCCGCTGGCAACGGCTCGGCGGACCGTGGTGTCCTTCGCCGACACGTCCACCATCCGCGCGGCACCGGTCTCGTCGACGTGGGTCAGCCCGCCCGGTCCCGGCGTCCCGGAGTCTTGTGTCATCAGGCACCCCCAAGCAGCATCAGCTCGACCTGATCGCCGGCCCGCACCGACGTCACGTCCTCCGGCACCACGATCAGTGCGTTCGCCCGGCTCAGCCCGCCCAGCAGGTGGGAGCCGTGCCCGCCGACTGTACTGGCCATCCAGCCCTCGTCACCGGACGTTGCCGCGGCCCGGACGAACTGCCGCTTCCCCGCCGGCGAGCTGAACCCGTCCAGCGTCACGCCCGGCATGAGCGGGCGCCGGTACGGCATCTGGCCCATCATCTTGCGCAGCGCCGGCCGCACGAACACCTCGAACGACACATATGCCGAGACGGGATTGCCGGGCAACGTGAAGATCGGAACCTCGTCCTCGCCGATCACCCCGAACCCCTGCGGCTTGCCGGGCTGCATCGCGACCTGCGGGAAGTCCACCGTGCCGAGCTTGGACAGCTCCTCCTTCACGATGTCGTACGCACCCATGCTGACACCGCCGGTGGTGATGACCAGGTCGGCCCGCACCAGCTGGTCGGACAGCGTGTCCATGATCCGCTTCGGATCGTCGTCGACGATACCGACGCGATACACCACCGCGCCGGCGTCGCGCGCGCACGCGGCCAGGGTGTAGCTGTTCGAGTCGTAGATCTGCCCTTCGCCCAGCCGGCTCCCCGGCTCGCGCAGCTCGGCGCCGGTCGAGATCACAACCACCCGCGGTCGCGGCCGTGCCTTCACCCGCGCCCGGCCAACCGCGGCCAGGACGGCGATCTGCCGCGGCCCGAGGACCGTGTCGCGGTCGAGCACCTTCGTCCCCGCCGTCACGTCCTCCCCCGCATGGCGCACCGAACCGCCGAGCGGCGGCTGCTGGGTGATACGCACGTTGACCGTCCCGCCGTCGGTCCACTCGACCGGGACCACGCTGTCCGCGCCGCGCGGCATCGGCGCCCCGGTCATGATCCGCACGCAGGTCCCGGGGGTGACCACGATCGGCTCGCTGCGCCCGGCCCGGAACTCCCCGACCACCGGCAGGGTGATCGGATTCTCGTCCGCGGCGCCGGCCAGATCCGCCGCCCGGACCGCATAACCGTCCATGGCGGAGTTGTCGAAGCCCGGCAGACTCACCCCCGAGACGATGTCCTCGCAGAGCATCAGCCCGACTGCGTCCATCAACGGCTGGTCGAACGCCGGCAGGGCGGCAACCCGGCCGAGCACGACCTCCAGATGCTCATCAACACTCCGTCTCACGAGCTCGACCCTAATCCACCCGACCGCCGTTCCCGGCGATAGTTCCGGAAGGGTGCGCCAAGAAGTCCGGCTGGGTTCTAGCCAGGTTCCGATTCGGGATGCGCGCCCCAGACCATGCGGACGTCGGGTGCGCGTTCCTCGTTGCCTGCGCCGTCGGTACGCCGTACCTCACGGAACCCGTGCCGCCGGTAGAAGGACTGTGCGCGGGTGTTGCTCTGGAACGTCCACAACGCCAGCCCGCCGGGGCGGAGGTCCTTGGCCAGGTCGACCAGCGCCGAGCCGATGCCCTGACCGCCCGCCTCCGGGTCGACGTACAACTGGTCGAGGTCGTCGCCGTCGAGCGTGAGGACCGCGACGATCCGGTCGTCGCCGAGCGCGACCCAGGTCTGCGCGTCCGGCAGCAGGACGTCGGCGAACCAGACGGCGACCTGCTCCTCGGTGTGGATCGCGGCCGGCAGTTGGGCGCCGTCGGCATGCCGCGAACGCCACCACAGCGCGGCCGCCTCGTCGGTGTCGGACGGTTCGAGCGGGCGGACCAGAAGGTCCTCGATCACCGCAGCTCGGTTCCGTCCGGGATCACCCGGCGCTCGCCCTCCGGCGCGATCACCTCGACGTCACCGATCACCACGACGTCCTTGCCGAAGGCAACATCGCCGCGGACCGCGAGCCGGTCGGCCCGGACCAGCGACGGCGCACCGGCCGGGAACCGGGTGTCGAAGTCGGCGAGGATCTTGTAGTACTCCGGGTCGAGGTCGATGTACGGCTCGTCGCCCTGGTGCGTCGTGGTCAGGTCGCCGGCCTCGTCGAGCTGGTACACGTCCGAGCGCAGCACCAGCAGATCGTTGGTGGTCTTCACCGGCTTGAACCGGCTGCGGTCGACGACCACCGCCTGCGAGCCCTCGAAGGTCTCGATCGCGGTCCCCATCCCGGTCTCCAGCTGGATCACCTTCGGCGAGGACGGGTCGGCCGGGTCGACCGTCTTGTGGTTCACGATGATCGGCAGCCCGAGGATTCCGTCGTTGCCTTCCATCAGCTCGGCCAGGCGGTCCAGGTCGATCCACAGGTTGTTGGTGTTGAACGTCTTGTGCCGGGTGATGTCCTGAAAGTACTGCGTGTCCTCGTCGGCGACCTGGGCGCTGTCGCGCAGGATCAGTCGCCCGTCGGACTTACGGACCGCGACGTGGCCGCCCTTGCGGTCGGAGCGGGTCCGCCGGCACACCTCCATCCCGAACGGCACGTCGTGATCGGCCATCCAGGCCGCGATCCGCCCGTCCGGGGTCGCCCCGAGGTTGTCGGCGTTCGAGATGAACGCGTGCCGGAAACCGCGCTCCCGGAGTGCGTCGAGTGTGCCCGACGCGACCAGCGCGGTGAAGAGGTCACCGTGACCGGGCGGGCACCAGGCGAGCTCCGGGTCCGGCTCCCACTCGGCCGGCGTCAGGTCGTCGGCGAGCAGCTTCGGCTCCATATTCTGCATGAAGTCGAGCGGCAGCCCGTCCACGGCGAGCCCGTCGTACTCGTTCAGAATCTGCAGCGACTCTTCCTTGGTGCGGAACGAGTTCATCAGGATCAGCGGCAGCGGTACGTCGTACGTGCGCCGGGTGCTGAGGATCTGGCGGGCGATGATGTCCAGGAAGGTCAGGCCGTCCTTGACCGGCAGCGCGGACTTCGGGCCGGTGACGCCCATCGACGTACCGAGGCCGCCGTTCAGCTTGATGACCACTGTCTCGGCCAGGGCGGCGCGCAGCGCTTCCGGATCGGTGTCCAGATGGTCCAGGTGCGGCAGGTCGCCGACCGGCTCGATGTCGTCTTCGCGGATCTTCCCCAGCTGCCCCGACTCGAGCAGCTGGTAGTAGTGCGTGAAGACCCGAATCGCGACGTCGGCAGCGCCGGCTGCGCGCATCTTCTCCTGTGCCAGTCTGAGACCCAGCTCACTCATGCACCAACCCTAGGCGACGCATGGTGATCCCAGTATTGCCCGGGTCACGCTCCTACGATCGAGCTGTGTTCCAGACGAAGGCCGCGGCACGGCAGCACTTCCTCGGCGCGCGCGGGCTGCGGCCCCAGCCGGAGGGACTGCTGGCGAGTGCCCAGCAGGCGCTGCCGGATGTGCACCGGATCGCGCTGTACGTGTCCAGGGGAGCTGAGCCGCAGACCGGTGCACTGATCGACTGGCTGCTCGCGACGCACCGCGAGGTGCTGTTGCCGATCCTGTACGCCGACAACGACCTGGGCTGGGGTGTTGCGCCCGGGGCGGCGGATCTGGTGCCCGGTCGGCTCGGGCTGTCCGAGCCGCCGACCGATCTGGGTTCGGAGGCGATCGCCACCGCCGAGCTGGTCATCTGTCCGGCCTTGGCGGTCGCCCGTGACGGCGTACGGCTCGGTCGTGGCGGTGGCTCGTACGACCGTGCGCTCGCCCGCGTGCGCCCCGGTACGCCGATCTGGGCCGCCGTGTACGACTCGGAGATCGTGGACCACCTGCCGTGTGACGAGCACGACTACCCGGTCGACGCGGCGCTCACTCCACGTCACCTGGTGCAGCTGCGAAGATCGGTGGATGACTGAGACCGCTGTCCAAGCAGCAGCCACAGCCGCACGCAACCTCGGCCTGACGGTCACCGAGCCGGCAGTGCTGTACGAGGGCTTCTCCACCGTTGTACACCTTAAGCCGTCACCCGTGGTCGCGCGAGTGCCGATGCACCTGCCACCAGAACTGCGGGAGTCGGCGCCGATCGCCGTCCGCCAGCAGCGTGAGCTCGACGTGGTCGCCTGGCTGGCCGGCCAGGGGCTGCCGGTGACCGTGCCGAGCCCACTGGTGCCGATGGCGCCCGTGGAGCAGGACGGCCTGTCCATGACGTTCTGGGAGTACGTCGACGTGGACAGGTCGACTGAACCGGACTACGCGGCCGCAGTGGCTCGTGTACCCGAGCTGCACGCGCTGCTCGCGCAGTACCCGGGCGAACTGCCCTTCATGAGTCCGCTGCGGTTCGTGGGGCACGGTCTCTCGGTCGCGAAGGCGGTGCCGGGGCTGCTGGAGCAGGAGGACATCGACCGGGCTCGTGCGGAGTGGAAGGTCCTGGAGCCGATTCTGACCACCAAGGCAGGCTTCGAAGCCGCCTTCCCGGCTGTCGCCGTGCAGCCGCTGCACGGCGACGCTCCGGCGTGGAATCTGATCACCACCACGAACGGTGCGTTCTGGGCCGATTTCGAGGACGTGACGGTCGGACCGCGCGAGTGGGACGTCGCCGGCTGGGGACCCGACCTGTGCCGCGCCTACAGCGACGCGGCGCCGGTCCCGCTCGACCCCGCGGTCCAGCAGCTGATGGATCTGGCCCGGGTACTCCAGCTCCTGGTGTGTACGCCGCTGGTGCCGCAGATTCCGGAGCTGGCGGACGGCATCCGCATGTACGCCGCCCAGTGGCGGGAGATGCCTTTCGCCGCCGGTCTGGGCTAGCCAGGGGCTAGCTGTCGGGCTTGGTGAAGGTCAGGGAGTGCTTCCGGGCCGCCTCGACGGCGCCCTTCGTGTAGGCCCACTGGAGCGTCTCACCCTTCACCCACAGCTCGGTCTGATCCGTGTAGTGCGACGAGAACGCATGGCCGGACACCCCGGTCAGGTTGATCCAGCGGGACTTGTCGAAGTCGGACAGGTCCACCACCATGCGCATCGACGGCGTCGACGTCACGGCGTACCCCTCCGCGGCGTCCCAGGAGGTCGCGTCGACGATCGACGTACCGCCGCCGAGCTCGTACGGGCCGCGGTTGAAGATCCTCCGGACCAGGCCGATGTCCGACGTACCGAGGGTCTGGTTGGTGAGCGTGAGCTTGTGCAGCCGGCCCCACTCCCAGTTGGACGGCTCCCGCGCCATCTTCTGGGTGATCTCGGTCCGCGCGTTGACCAGGGCCTCCCGCAGGATGTCGTCGCGGCTCTCCCGTTGCGGCGTGGCGATGTTGTCCCACCAGCCGCTGTTCTGCTGGGCGATCAGCTTGCGGACCACCTCGAACCAGCGGGAGCCGCCGTCCGGCCAGGTGTCCTTGGGCAGCTGGTCGTGGAACGTCAGAGCGAGCACGTTGCGCCAGACCACGTTGAAGTACGCCGCGGCGGCCGAGTCCGGCGGCTGGGTGAAGTCCCAGTTCCGCAGGGTGTCCTGGCCTTGCCGGTCGAACTCGTCGTCGATGCTGATCCGCAGCAGGTACGGCACCAGCATTTCGGCGATGCTGTTCTTGGTGTCCAGCTGGATCGACGCCATCGCGTTCGCATCCAGCTTCCCGGCCGCCTTGATCCGCTTGAGGATCTCCTGTGAGCGGTACCCGTAGTCCCACGAGTTGGTCAGGTAGTAGGGGTACGTGTTCGGCACCACTGCCTGGTTGGCGGTGACGATGACGCCGTCCGGCGGGTCGTACTCGGTCGGCAGCGAGTCGAACGGGACGTAGCCCTTCCAGTGGTACCTCGGGTCCCAGCCCGGGACCGGCCAGTCGCCGCGGCCGACCGAGCGGACCGGCACCCGCCCCGGCGCCTGGTAGCCGATGTGGCCCTCGGTGTCGGCGTACACCAGGTTCTGCGAGGGCGCCTCGAACAGCCGCGCGGCCGCACGGAATTGCGACCAGTTCTGGGCCATGTTGATCGCGAACAGCGCGTCGGCGGTCCGGCCCGGGGTCAGCGCGGTCCACTGCAGCGCGACGCCGTACGCCTTCGGGTACTTCGCCCGCGCCGCGGCGGACTCGCCGACCTTGCGCTCGTCCTGGCCGACATCGGAGATGAGCGGGCCGTGCCGGGTCTCGCGGACGGTGAGCGTCTCCGGCTCGTCCTCGCCGGCGATCTTGAACGTCTCCTGCCGGGTGGCCATCGCGCGCCACTTGTTGTTGTAGAGGACGTTGTCGCCGTCGATCCGCTCCAGGTACAGGTCCTGGACGTCCGGGTCGAGGTTGGTGAAGCCCCAGGAGATCGAGTTGTTGTGGCCGATCACCACACCCGGGAGACCGGAGAAGCTGAAGCCGGAGACGTCGAACGGACAACTCTTGCCGACGTTGTTGCAGTGCAGGCCGACCTGGGTCCAGATGCCCGGCATGGACGCGCCGAGGTGCGGGTCGTTGGCCAGCAGCGGCTTTCCGGTGGTGGTGTGGTCACCGGACACCACCCAGGAGTTCGAGCCGATGCCGTCGCCCTGTCCGAGCAGCTCGGGCAGGCCCTTCGCGACCTTCTCCACGGTGTCGAGCGACTTCAGCAGGTCCTGGGTGAGCATCCCGCGGCGGACCTCGGGGGCGACCGGCGAGGTGGTGAACTTGCCGTCCTTCGCGACCGCCGCAGCGGACAGGATCGGCTGGTTGCGCTCGTACGGGTACTGCGGGTAGAGGCTCTCGATGTTGCGCGCCGGGAACGCCGCCAGCAGCTTCGTCCGGGTGATCTCCTCGTCCAGGTTGCCGCCGAGGTCCCACGCCATCGCCTTGAGCCAGGCCAGCGAGTCGGCGGCGGTCCAGGGCTCCGGCCGGTAGTTCTTCGGCCCGCCGGGCTGCAGTGACAGGACGCCGTACTCCAGGCTCAGACCGGAGCCGCTGTGCTCGGACAGGTAGGCGTTGACGCCGCGGGCGTAGTCGTCCAGGTACTGCCGGGTGGTCGGACTGAGCAGCGGCAGCTCCTTCTCGGCCACCCGCCGCCAGCCGAGGGTCCGGGTGAACTTGTCCGTCTCGAGCGCGGACCTGCCGAACAGCTCGGTCAGCCGGCCGGACGTGACGTGCCGGCGGAAGTCCATCTCGAAGAACCGGTCCTGCGCGTGCACGTAACCCTGCGCGGCGAACAGGTCAGCCGGGGTGTCGGCGTAGATCTGCGGGATGCCGTTGGCGTCCCGGAGCACGGTGACGTCGGCCTCCAGACCGTTCAGATCGATCGTTCCGTCGTACGTCGGGAACGAATGGCGGACGACGTACACGACGGTTCCCGCAATCACCAGGAGGACCGTGGCGAGGGCGATTCCGCTGACGATGACGGCTCGAAGCAGGCGACGCACGGACCAACCGTAGAGAATCCCACCGCCCACCCCAAATGGGGTCCCGCACAACTTTGCGTTGCTCTGCGTCAGCTTTACATCGACGCTGAGTTGAGCTACAGAGGACCGGGTTTGGAATACTTCGGCCCGCTGGCGCATTATTAGCAGTCGGGTAGTAGGAGTGCCAGCGGCCTGAAGGGAACCGACCGTGCCGACGTACCAGTACCAGTGCACCGACTGTGGCGAAGCGCTCGAGGTGCGCCAGAGCTTCACGGACGACGCCTTGACCGTGTGCCCGAACTGCCAGGGCAACCTGCGCAAGGTGTTCAACGCCGTGGGTGTCGTGTTCAAGGGCTCCGGCTTCTACCGGACCGACAGCCGGTCGTCGGGCAACAGCTCGCTTCCCGCGAAGTCCGACTCGTCGGCCTCCGGGGCGTCCAGCTCCTCGTCGTCCTCCTCGGATTCGTCGTCGGGCGGTTCGTCATCCACGTCGACTTCTTCGTCCTCGTCTTCCGGTTCTTCGACGAGCTCGTCCTCGGGCACCAGCGCGGCCTGACCGCCGCGCCTGTGGATAACTGAAGGGCGGTCGCCGGAGAAACTCGTACCTTCTCCGGCATGAAAATCCCCTCGCTCCACGACCTGCTCCGGGCCGCCCGTTGGCACCGTCGGCTGCTGGCCGGCGTCGCCGCCGCGGCCGCTGTGTACTTCGGACTTCTTGCCCTCTCCCCCGCGCCGCCACCGACGGTCGCCGTGCTGGCGGCAGCGCATGACCTCAGCGGCGGAGCCATACCGGACCGCGGCGACTTACGCACTGTCGAGCTACCGCCCGACGCCGTGCCCTCCGGCGTACTGAAACCTGGCAGCGAGCTCACTCACCGTGTCCTCAACGGCCCGGTCAGAGCAGGCGAACCACTCACCGACGCGAGATTTCTCGCCCCACCCGCCGTGCCGTCGGGCTCCGTTGCCTACCCGTTCCGCGTCGACGACGCCGACATCGCCGCCCTGCTCCGGGTCGGCGACCGCATCAATCTGTACGGCGCCGTGAGTACGACCGCCGACGCTGCCGGGCTGCTCGCCCGAGCCGTGCGCGTGGTGGCGTTGCCGGCACCTCGATCGTCGTCCACCGGGGCGCTGATCGTGATCGCGACGACGCCGGACACGGCCGCGCGACTGGCGCAGGCCACCAGCAACGCGAGAATCAGCGTCGCTCTGACCCCCGATACGAGCTGATCACGCAGCGAATTGGCCGCGGGACGATCTGTTGCCATCCGGCGCGGGCACTCGCCCTACGGAGCGTGCAGGCCTAACTTGTGCGGGTAAACCCCTCGCTCCGTGGAGGCACCATGCTCAAGGGCTTCAAAGAATTCATCATGCGCGGCAACGTCGTCGACCTCGCGGTCGCGGTCGTCATCGGCGCAGCGTTCGGTGCGATCGTGACCGCGCTGGTCGACGGCCTCATCAACCCGCTGATCGCGGCGATCTTCGGAAAGGCCGACATCAGCAAGGTCGGAAACTTCACGGTCAACGAGGCGGTGTTCTCGATCGGCTCGATCCTGCAGGCTGCGCTCAACTTCCTGTTCGTCGCCGCGGCCGTCTACTTCTTCATCGTGATGCCGCTGAACAAGCTGGCCGAGCGCCGCGCCCGTGGGCAGGAGCCGGAGCCCGAGCCGTTGACGACCGAGCAGGAGCTGCTGACCGAGATCCGGGACCTGCTTCGTACCCGCCAGCTGTAAAGAGTCCCAGTCAGCAGGTGGACGTGAATCCTCAGCCCCTGAGCTCGCCGGCGTCCACCTGCTCGGCGGAACCCACGGCGGCGACTTCGCCCGCGTAGCGCATCCAGCGGTACGCGACCGGCTGACCGTCGTTCCATTCCGCCATCAACCCGGCCGGGACATCGACGAATCCGCTCCGCTGATAGGTCCGGATCGCGGCGGCGTTCTCCGGCCGGACCCGCAGGAACACCTCCGAGTAACCGGCGGCCAGCGCCGGACCGAGCAACGCCCGCACAAGTCCAGCACCGATTCCCCGCCCCCGGACCTCCGGGTCCACGATGATCCGGGCGAGTTCGACCTCGTCCTCCTCGTCGTCCAGCCAGACCTCGCCGTACCCGACCGCCCGTTCGCCGTCGAACAGCAGATAGGAGTGGATGTCCGGGTCAACCGTCCGCCAGCTCGTCAACAGCTCCTCCGGGAACGGATAGACCACCCGCCCGGACAGCAAGGCCACTTCCTTCTCGTCCGTCGCCCAGCCAGCGACCCGGACGCCGTACCGGTCCTCGTACCCCCGAAGCTCCACCGTCTCCCTCTCAGTCGACGAACTCCACGATCAGACCACGCAAGACACCACGCAAGACTCCGGCGCAAGACACCAGACCGCAGTGGCTTGAGAGCTGTGCGGCCGTGGTCAGCCGTGGTGCGGTGGGACCTCGTTCAGGATGCGTTCGTCGTCGTCGCTGCCGTACTCGCTGTCGCCCCAGGTCCGCGGGTCGTCGTCCCGGGTCTGGTCAGGCAGCAGCGGCTCGTCGTCCTCGTACGGGCTCGTCATGCCTCCAGATTACCGAGTCGCGCGAAGCCGCAGCAGCGGCCGACGGTGACGCGACCGGCGCCGCGGGCTTGTTTCGGGTCACCAGTGCGGGCACGTTACAGCTGTGCCTCGGTTGCGGATCGATCGAGCGGCGTGACCGGATAGACGTGCCGCCGTGATGTTCCGGCACGCGCGACGTGACCCCGTTCCACCATCATGGTGGACCTTGCCCAACCCGGAAGGACCGAGTCGTGAGTGCACAACGGACACGGGGCCTGATCGGTGCGACGCTTGTCGTGGCTGTTCTCGGAGGTGCCGCCGCCTGCGGCAACGAGACTGCCTCGCCCCCGCCCGCCGCCCAGCCCACCCAGTCGTCGGCGACCCCGTCGGCCAGCCCGTCGGCCAGCCCAGCCGACCCGAGCGGTACCCCGAGTACGGATTGCCCGGAGACCATCGCGGCCGTCCGCGCAGCCACCGACAAGGCCGTCTGGGGGCAGGGCGCAGCCGCGTCGAAGTTCAATCCGGTCAGCGTCACGATCTGCCAGTACGACGCCCACGCGACCGGGCAGAGCTACGCCACGGTGACCACCAAGCGCACGGGGCAGCAAGCGAGCGCCCTGCTCGCCCTTATCGACGCGGCGAAACCCGTCGCGAAGAAGCCGAACATCTGCACCAAGGACCTCGGACCCACGTACGTACTGCGGTTCACCGACAACGACCGCGGTGTCCTCTCGTTCACCGCCGAGTCCTTCGGCTGCCGCCGGCTCGTGGCGACGTCGTTCGAGGGCCAGGGCAAGCCCGGCGCCCTGCCGGCGCCACGCCAGGTGACGCCCGAGCTGATCAAGTCGCTCGGCCTGCGCTGACCCTGCCGCGGATGCGCACCCCGAAGCCGTCCGCAGTGGGGTCGAGCCGCGCCTGCCTTGCGGGTCCCATCTGAGGGCGACCCGCAAGGCAGGTTGCGGCGTGATCGCTGATGCTTCACCCTCAGCCAGAGGGGAGGGACGCATGCGAACGATCCGCCTGCTGCTTGCGCTGGTTCTCGCCTGCACGGCCTGCAGTCCGCCGGCCGCTCCGACCTCGTCGACGTCGGGATCAGCCGAAGGCACGTCGTGCCTTGGGGGCTATCTCTGCATGACGCTGCAGGTGCCTCTTGACCGGAGCCGCCCTGACGGCCCGACCCTCAACCTCCAGGTCGCCGCGGCCGACAACGTCGACGCGCCCCGCGGCGTCCTTCTGCTGCTCACCGGCGGTCCCGGTCAACCCGGCGTACCGCTGCTCCGCGATCTACGCCGCAGCGTGCATCCCGACGTGCTGCGCGAGTACCGCCTCGTCATGTTCGACCAACGCGGCACCGGGGCCAGAGGCATCAACTGCTCGGCGCTGCAGCAGACCGTCGGCGGTTCGGACTTCCTCACACCGCCGACCACAGCTGTGGACGAGTGCGCCGAGAGCCTCGGCGCCGACGCCGGGTACTACGGCACGCCGGACACCGTCGAGGACATCGAGCAATTGCGGCAACTCCTCAAGGTGGAACGGCTGACGCTCGACGGCACGTCGTACGGCAGTTTCACTGCAGCGCAGTACGGCCTCAAGTACCCGGATCGCGTGCAGGCGTTGGTGCTCGATTCCGTCGTACCGCACAAGGGCTTCGATCCGATGAACGTCGACCTGATGGCGGCCACGGCCGACGTACTGCGGGCCGCCTGCCGCCAGGACTCGGCCTGTACGACGGATCCCGTCGACGACCTGGCCTGGCTGGTACGGAACGGGGTGAGCGGCGCCGACCTGATGGAGTCGCTGTCGGTCTCGAGCCTCAACGCGGTCAACCCGTCCTTGAAGGGGATTTCGACGATCCTCCACAACGCCCGCAACGGTGACGATTCCGGGCTGAAGCAGCTGTTCGAGCGGACCACGAGTAAGGGCGTCACCTACGACCGGCTGTCCGCGGGACTGCACATGGCCACGCTCTGCTCGGACCTTCGCTTCCCGTGGTCCGGCAAGGCTGATCGCAAGGCCGCGTTCGACGATGCCGTACGGCGCTTGAACCCGAAGCGGCTGCACCCGTACGACGTGGCGACCGCGCAGAACGTGCTGCCGATTCAGGGTTGTCTGCGCTGGCCGGCCGACCGCGTGTCGACGTACCCGGCCAGTCAGGAGCTCCTGCCACGCACACTGATCCTGCACGGGACCAACGACCTGTTCTGCCCGCTCGACTGGGCGAAATGGGAGCGCGAGCACGCCCCCAACTCGAAACTCGTCGTGATTCCCGGAAGCGGCCACAGCGTGAAGCGTGATCCCCGCGGCCAGCAGGCGACACGGGAGTTCCTGCTGCAGTAGCCGGCGCCTGTAGTGGGCGAGGGGTAGAGATCGAACTGTAGAGAACTGTGCAGGAACAGTTGCAGCAGCCCGGCGGACTCGATGCGTCTAATAGGTGTGAGGAGCTGTACGCCCAGCCAGGGAGTGGCGAGTGGAGTTCGAGGAGTACGTGTCCGCCCGTGGACAGGAACTGGTTCGGCTCGGGTTCACGGTCTCCGGGGACTACCAGCGTGCCGAAGACCTGGCACAGATCGCGCTGATGCAGGCGTTCCGGTCCTGGCGGAAGGTGCGCACCGCGGACGATCCGCATCACTATGTCCGCCGCATCCTCGTGAACGAGTACCTGTCGATGACGCGCCGGCGGTCGTTCAGCGAGGCGCCGACCGCCGACATCGAGCCGCACCGCACCGTGCCCGACCACGCCACGCATGTCGCCGACTCCGACGATCTGTGGCGCGCCTTGACGACCTTGTCCGCCCGGGAACGGGTCGTGCTGGTCCTGCGCTACTACCAGGACCTGGACGACCAGACGATCGCCGACGTGCTCGGCATCAAACCGTCGAGCGTGCGCGCGACTGCCAGCCGGGCGCTCGCCTCGCTCCGCCGAACCAGAGACCCCAGAGACTCCTCAGCCAGAGACTCGGCCAGGGAGTCGGACCGTGTCGATGAGAGGTTGTCGTGAGCAACACCGATCTCGAGGATGACCTGCGTACCACCTTCGAACGCGCCGCGGCCTCCGTGCCGGACACCGTCGGCCTGACCGAGCGCGCCACCACGGGCGCCCGTCGCGCCCAGCGCCGTACCTGGATCGCGTCCGGCGCGGCTGCTGCCGCGGTGGCAGCGATCGCGGTCGCCGGCTTCGGACTCGCCGGCTCCAACAACACGCCCACACAGCCCCCGGCCGCCGCCGGCGGGTCGTCGACCTCGCCGAGCGCGCGGCTCCACGTCGTGTCGGCCGAATCAGTCTCGGGGACGTGGCAGGCCGTGCAGATGGTCGGCGCCGAATCGCTCAAGAAGGCGCGGCCGGAGCAGCCGGTGCTCGAGCTGAAACCGGACGGCACGTGGACGGGCTCCGACGGCTGCAACGGGCTGCAGGGGACGTACACCATCGGCCCGGACGGCGCGTTCAGCGCGACGATCGGCCCGCAGCACCTGGTCGGGTGCGACAACGTGCCGCACACCGGCGTACTGCAGGCCGCGAAACGCGTCACGCTCGACGACAACGCGCTGAAGTTCTTCGGCGCCGACGGGCGTCAACTTGCGAGTTACGCTCGCGCACGGTAGTCGCAATTGCCTGCGGACAGTGATCAGGTCTTGACGGATCGGAGTCGTTGACCGGACGATCTAGTGGTTCGGTCCACCGATTCGGGGAGCTACGTGCGACTCTCAGTTACCGTCCCGCTGGTCACGCTCGGCTCCATCTCACTCCTCGCGGTCGCCCTCGCCACGCCCTCCTCGGGCGCGGTAGCGCAGGGCGCGGCGTGTTCCCACGCCCAACCGAGTACCAGCTCGACCGAAGCGCAGCGGCTCGCGCAGCCGACTTCCGCAGCCGACGCGCGCCCGCTCGGCGAGTCGCTCGGCGACGGCATCTCGGCGGCGATCCAGTCACTCGAGCCGCTGGACGCCACCGGCCGGCCGACCTCGGGCTTGCCGTACGGGCTGAGCCAAGGCGTCATCGGCGTCGTCGGCTCGGCGACGACCGGCTACAAGGTGGTTGTCGACTCCGCGCGGCTGGACGAGGCGAAATACCAGGCCGCGATGCAGCGCAACCTGCCCGCGGCCGGAAAGTCATTGGTCAAGGTCGAATCGAGCTGCCGTACGGCGCAGGCGATCGCGGCGACGTGGAACGCTGTCGGCGCGCGCACGTGGTCGGCCGACGCCGCACGGACGACGTACGCAGCAGACCTCGATCCGGTGACAGAGAACGTGATCGTCGAGTACGACCAGGCGACCACGTCGGCCGCCTCGCTCGCAGGGCTCCGTGAGGTGCCCGGCGTCCAGCTCGTCGCTGGTTCGCTCGCACGGATGTCCCGGTTGAGCGACACTCCGAAGGGCGGTCATTGGGGCGGTGCGCGCATCACCTCCTCCCTGAAGAACTGCAGTGCGGGCTTCTCCGTCGTACGGCGCTCCAACGGCCAGCGCGGCTCCGTGACCGCGGGCCACTGCGGCGGGGCCGGTACGGCCTGGAAGTCGGGCACCAACTACTACGGCACCACGACGCTGCGGACGAACTACCCCGAGTACGACCAGGCGCTCGTCACCGGCAGCACGTACGGCCCGAAGATCTGGACCGACGGCCCCGGCGACAGCGTCAACACCCGCACCGTCACCGGCGGCGGCGACCCCGGCGTCGGCACGGTCATCTGCCAGTCCGGCAGCTTCAGCACGTCGCTGTGCAACCTCACGGTCCGCTCGACCTCCGCGCGGTACTGCGACGCCGACGGCTGCACGACGTACGTCATCCGCGCCACCCGCGGCGGTCTGGTCACCATTGTCGGCGGCGACTCCGGCGGTCCCGTCTACTCCCGCCGCGGCACCAGCTCCGCCACCATCCGCGGCATCACCTTCGCCGGCGCCGGCTGCGCCGCCTCCCGCTGCACGACGCTCTACGCCGAACGCTACAAGTCCATCACCGGCCACCTCGGCGTCACCGCCCTGACCGGCTGACCCCACCCCCACCTCCGCTAAGCTGTCCCCGCGTGCGCCCCCGTAGCTCAGGGGATAGAGCGTCGGTTTCCTAAACCGTGCGTCGCAGGTTCGAATCCTGCCGGGGGCACCCAATAGGTCTTGTTCAAAACACCCATGGATCACCCGGATCGGGCGTGGTTACGTTGCCTGGGCGCGTCGGTTCGGTCCACCCGGGACATGTGGCGACGTCTCGGTGTCGCCAGAGACCGATCTGTCCCGCAGACGGGCCCCTCGCGCCGTACCAAACCCTCAGACCGGTCAACGCTCTGTTCGAGAGCATGATCGAGATCGGGTGTTACCGCTGGACGAGATCAGCCGGCCTGGAACGCGAGCACGTGCAGCAGACCGACAAGGGACGCCGCGCCGATGATCTCGCCCGTGTCGATGCGTGCGCGGATCGAGTCGAGCGGCACCCAATCGATCCGTTCCGCTTCGTTGATGTCCTCCGGCGCACCGATGTAGTCGGCACCGTACGACACGAACAGCAGGTTTTCGGCGTCGGTCGTCCCTACTGAGGGCTGCAGGGATACCAGCGGCTTGACGTTTCGCGGGCGCCAGCCAGTCTCCGCTTCGACCTCCCGGGCGGCGGTCACAGCTGGATCCTCGTCAGGATCGGCATACCCGCCGGGTAGCTCCCAGACCCAGCGATCGATGATGAAGCGGTGCCGCCATATCATCAACACGTTCTCTTGCCTGTCATCGAGCACCACCATCATGGCGGCCTTCGGCATCCGCAGGACGTACTGCTCGAACTGGACACCATCGGGCAGCTCGACTGACGCGATACTCAACCGCAGCCGGCGAGTGTCGTCGATCAGCCGCTCGCCGTGGACCTTCCAGAGGCTGGATTCCGTGCCGCCATCAGCCGTCACGCTACGACCCTACCGAACATGCCTCATGGCGCTTGAAGCCACACAGCGCTGTTCGGTACACGACGTAGGCCCCGCCCGCCACCCAACCGCAGACCCGGACGAACTTACGGAACAAGCCCTAGTACCGGACGTCGCTCTGTAGCAGGGGTGGGTACACCGTCGAGGTCTCGCCGTCGACCGTGGTGCCCGCGAACTGCAGCATCGCGCGGGTGCGGCCGTGCAGCGGGGCGGGGTAGTTCAGTGTCGGCGCCGACACTTCGTCCAGCCGCCCGAACTGTTCGTCGGTCAACTGTACGTCGAGCGCAGCCAGGTTGCTTTCCAGGTGCTCGACGCGCCGCGCGCCGACGATCGGTACGACGGTTCCCTTCCGGGCCCGCAACCAGGCCAGCGACACCGCCGCCGGCGACGTGCCGAGCTCGTCGGCGACGGCCGTGACCTCGTCGATCACGACGAACTCGGCCTCGCTCGGCCCGCCGACGAACGCTGCCCGCGCCGAGTCCGTGACGTCGGCACCGCGCCGGTACTTGCCGGACAGGAACCCGTGCCGCAGCGGGCTGTACGGCGTCAGCGCCATGCCCTGGTCGAGCGCGAGCGGCGCGAGCTCACCCTCGACTGTGCGGGCGAGCAGCGAGTACTCGACCTGGAGCGCGATCAGCGGCGTCCAGCCCTTCAGCAGCGCGGTTGTCTGGGCCTGCGCGGTCACCCAGGCCGGGGTGTTCGAGAAGCCGACGTACCGGATCTTGCCGGCCCGGACGAGGTCGTCGAGGGTGCGCATTGTCTCCTCGATCGGTGTGTTTCGGTCCCAATTGTGCAACCAGTACAGGTCGAGGTAGTCGGTCTGCAGCCGGCGTAGCGACTGGTCGAGCTGCGCGACGATCGACCCCCGGCCCGCACCACCGCCGTTCGGGTCGCCGGGGTACATGTTGCCGAAGAACTTGGACGCCACGACGAGGTGCTCGCGCCGTCCGGGCGAGGCCGTGAAGAAATCGCCGAGGATCTTCTCGGAGTGCCCGTTGGTGTAGAAGTTCGCCGTGTCGATGAAGTTCCCGCCGGCATCGAGGTACCTGGCGAGGATCTTCTCCGACTCCTCGACGCTCGTTCCGGCGGCGCCGGGATCCTCGCCGAAGGTCATCGCGCCGAGGGCGAGCGGGCTGACCCGGAGTCCGGAGCGGCCGAGGGTGACGTACTGGTCGAGTCCCATGAGTGATCTCCAAAGTGTCTGTCGGTTTCTCCTTCCATCTCATCGCCGGGGCCGCCCGGACGGTAGACCGATCCACTCAGGCTCTTGCCTATTCCTCTCAGCATGCTTGTTGATCGTGCTGCCGCCGTGATTGGCTGCACAGGTGCCCAGAGACCAGTTGCTCACCGAGCTCCGCGACCGCATCGCGACCCATGCACGACCCGACTTCCGGTCCGCGTTCGACGGCCTGGCGCTGTCGAAGGTCGAGTCCTCCGATCCGGAGTACTCGTTGACCGAGCCGCTGCTCGTCGTGATGGCTCAGGGCGCGAAGCGCCTGCTGCTCGGCGACGAGGTGTTCGACTACCGCGCCGGTGAACTGTTCGTCGTCACCACGGACCTTCCGGTCTCCGGCTACTTCGTCGGCGCGAGCGCGCAGACGCCGGCGCTCGGCCTGGGGCTCGCGCTGCGCGCGGAGGCGATCGCGACGCTGCTGCTGCAGGCGCCGTCGGTACGACGGACGGGCGCGGGAGCGCGGCGAGCGACGTCGATCGCGATCGGCCCGGCGAGCGCGGAGATCCTCGATGCCACGGTCCGGCTGCTGCGGCTGCTCGAAACGCCCGCCGACCTCGCGGTCCTCGGCCCGCTGATCGAACGCGAACTACTCTGGCGCCTGCTCACCGGGCCGCACGGCGACGTGATCCGCCAGATCGGCCTCGCCGACAGCAGCCTCAGCCACGTCAACCGCGCGATCCGCTGGATCCGCGACAACTACGCCGAGCCGCTGCGCGTCGCCGACCTCGCCGACCTGGCGGGGATGAGCACCGCGGCGTTCCACCGGCACTTCCGCGACATCACCAACCTCAGCCCTCTGCAGTTCCAGAAGCGCATCCGGCTGCAGGAAGCTCGCTCGCTGCTCGCCGCGCACCCCCGCGACATCGCCGGCGTCGGCCACCTGGTCGGCTACGACAGCCCGTCCCAGTTCAATCGCGAGTACCGCCGGCTGTTCGGCGTCCCGCCCGGCGCCGACGCCGCCCGCCTCCGCGCTGACTGACTCGCGAACTGACAATCCCGCCCAACGCCTTGTGCGAAAGCGGACCCCGTCAGCCGTGGAAGGGGGCCAGGCGGATGGTCAGGGTGCTGAGGGCGTAGTGGTGGAGATACCAGGCGCGGCCGTGCGGGACCTGATGGGCTTCGGTGCGGAGCAGAGCGGAGAACTCTCGTTTGAAGTCGGTCCGGGGGTAGTCCTGGACCACGGTCCGGCGGACGCCGTCAGGGAGTTGGTCGCTGCGGAGGCCGAAGACGTCGACTGCTGCGCCGGCCGAGAGCAGGAAGGCTTCGGGGCCGAAATCGAGGGTGACGCCTGGTGTGTGGTGCAGGGCGATCGCGTTGGTGACCAGTTCGCGTTGTACGGCGGGCACCTGGTGGCGGTCGCTGAAGTCGCGGGCCAGTTCCGCGCTGCGGACGGTGAAGTCGACGCTGGGGACCTGGCTGGGCAGGCCGGTGTCGTGGAACAGTGCGGCGAGGTACAGCAGTTCGCGGTCGTACTCGATGTCGTCGAGGGCGGCGAGCGCAGCACCCCAGGCGTACGCGCGGCGGGAGTGGTTGAGCAGCGCCGGTGTCAGGAGGTCCTGTACGGCGGCCTCGGCCTCACGTGCCAGTGGGGAGTTCGGCGGGGCCAGCGCGTCCGGTGCGACCGTGTTCCGGCGGCCCGCGTGCATGCGCGTGGCCATGGCGGCACGGCCGGCGACGAGGCTGCCGAGGTTGCGCAGGAGTGCCGGCGCGAGCGACAGGCGTTCGCCTGCCGACAGGACGCCTCCGGTCCTCTCGGTCCACCCGATGGTGCCGATGGGGGCGTGCGTCACCGTCTGCATCATGCCGATCCCACCCTTCCCCGATGCTGTCAGAGTAGGGCGGCCGGGCGCCTGTGGACAGCCCCGGGCGGGCCGACGTCTCGACAGCACGGTCTCGAAAGCGGAGACTGCCACCATGGCCGGGGCACCGAATGCGGCGGAGGACGCGGTGTGGTGATCGGCCGGCATCGGGGGGGTGCTCGGACATGGACGATGGAGGCACGACCAGGCGGCTGGGGCCGTCAGCACAGGCGGCGGACGCAGCCGAGCAGGACCGCTACGAGGTCGTCGTGGTGGGCGCAGGCCAAGCGGGCTTGGCGATCGGGTACTTCCTGGCACGCCAAGGACGCCGTTTCCTCATCGTCGAGGCGGCCGACACAGTGGGCGCGGCCTGGCGTGACCGGTGGGATTCGCTGACGCTGTTCACACCACGCCGGTACGACGCACTGCCCGGCATGGCCTTCCCGGGTGATCCCGACGGCTACCCGACCCGCGACGAGGTGTTCTCATACCTGATCGCGTACGCCGAGACGTACAAGCTCCCGGTGCGCGTGAACAGCCCTGTCGCGTCGCTGACCCGCACCGAGGCCGGGTACGAACTGGAGTGCAGCGGCCGGACGATCAAGGCCGATCAGGTCGTGGTGGCGACCGGTCCGTTCCAGCAGCCGGCAGTGCCTGCGTTGGCCGACCAGCTCGGATCTGATGTCTCCCAGCTGCACAGTACGGACTACAGGCAGCCGCGGGACCTTCCAGCCGGGACCGTACTGGTCGTCGGCGGCGGCAACACGGGCTACCAGATCGCGGCGGAGCTTGCCGCGACGCACACAGTGCACCTCTCGGTCGGCTCCCGGCAGACGCCGCTGCCGCAGCGGGTCTGGGGTCGCGACTTGTTCTGGTGGCTCACCAAGACCGGGCTGCTGAACCTGAGCGTCGATTCGCGGATCGGGCAGCGGCTGAGCGAGCGGGAGACACTCATCGGCTCGAGTCCGAAGGACCTGAGACGCAGTGGTGTCGAAATCCACGCAAGAGCAGTCGACGCGTCGGACAACACCGTGTACTTCGCCGACGGCACGCAACTCACTGTCGATGCGGTCGTCTGGGCCACTGGGTACCGGTCCGACTTCTCCTGGATCAAGGCGCCGATGCTGGACGACAAGGGCCGGCTCCGCCACTACCGAGGTGTAGCCCAGGTGCCTGGCCTCTACTGCGTCGGCCAGTACTGGCAGTACACGCGCGGCTCAGCGTTGCTCGGCTGGGTGCGCAACGACGCGGAGTACATCGCCTGGAAGATCCAGAACCTCGCCGACAGTCGCGAAGTACCAGCCAACGAACGTCAGCAGGAGCGCAACCATGTCGAGCCACGGTGACCACACCGACAGGGGCAACTTCCCTACTGCCACCGAGAATCTGCCGGAGTCCCGAGCGACCCAGGTCGTCTCGCTGGCGAACGACGAAGCGTTCGACCTGACCATCGCCCCGATCGCCAAACGCCTTGGCGACACGACGGTACGCATGCTCGCTTACAACCGATCCGTCCCCGGGCCGACGCTGGTGGTCCAGCAGGGTTCCGAAGTCGTCGTCAACGTGACGAACGAGGCCGACACCGAAGCCACCGTGCACTGGCACGGGCTGCGCTTGCAGAACGCGTACGACGGGACGCACGAGACCCAGGCGCCGATGCAGGTGGGCCAGAGCTTCCGGTACCGCCTGCAGTTCCACGACCCAGGGGTGTACTGGTACCACCCGCACATCCGCGAGGACTACGGGCAGGAGATGGGGCTGTACGGCAACATCCTGGTTGTCCCGTCGGACCCCGAGTACTGGCCACCGGTGAACCGGGAAGAGCTGATCACGCTCGACGACGTGCTGATCGAGGACGGTCAGATCGCGTCGTTCAGCCGCACGGAGACGACGTACGTGGCGATGGGCCGGTTCGGCAACACCATGCTCGTCAACGGCGACCTCACGACCGAACTGACGGCCGACCTCGGCGAGGTCGTTCGCTGCTACTTCACCAACACGGCGAACACGCGCGTCTTCAACGTCGGCTTCGACACGGCCCGGATGAAGCTGGTGGGTGGTGACAGCGGGCATGTCGAGCAGGAGGCGTTCGTGACGGACGTGATGCTCGCGCCGTCCGAGCGGGTCGTGGTGGACGTCCTGTTTGACCAGCCCGGGACTGTGACGCTCTCGCATCGGCATCCGCAGCGCACCTATCCGCTCGGTACCGTCACTGTCCGCGAGAATCCGGCCGAACCGCGGTTGAGTCAGCAGTTCGAGGTACTGCGGACCAACGCCGACCTGACCGCCGAACGTGAACGGCTGGCGCGTTACCGCGACGCCACACCCGACAAGACGCTCGCGTTCGTGGCCGAAATGGATCTCGGCGTACCCGAGGGACCGGTCGTCTACTCCTGCCCGATGCACTCCGAAGTCGTCACCGCCGAGCAAGGACGATGCCCGTACTGCGGCATGAAACTGGTGGCCGTCGCCGCCGGCTACGTCTGCCCGATGCATCCCGACGTCGTGAGCGACTCTCCCGACCGCTGCCCGCAGTGCGGGATGAAACTCGTGCCGGCCCAACTCGTGGATCAGCCCCAGACCCAGCACGGCAACGGCCACCACAACCACGCGGACGGTCACGAGCAGGAGGCGACCGGTGGTATCGAGTGGGAAGACGACATGGTCGACGTCAACCGGATGACCACACCGGCCACGATGCGCTGGAAACTCGTCGACCGCAGCAGCGGCGACGAGAACCACGCGATCGACTGGCGGTTCCGGGTCGGCGATCAGGTGCGGATCCGGCTGGTCAACGAGATGGACTCCGACCACCCGATGCACCACCCCTTCCACATCCACGGCGCGGGCCGGTTCCTCGTGCTGAGCCGGGACGGCGCCGTCGAACCGAATCTGGTCTGGAAAGACACGGTTCTCGTTCGGACCGGTGAGACCGTCGACATCCTCCTCGACGTGACCAACCCCGGTCTCTGGATGGCGCACTGCCACATCGCCGAACACCACGAGAGCGGAATGATGTTCAGCTTCACCGTCGCCCCGTAGCGGGGACGACCGAAGAACGGTGAGGGCAGGGGCTCTCGCCCAGGGGGTGGGTTGTCATGACCCGGGGAAGTACGACAGCGGCCGCGCCAGTTCAGGCGGCTCCGGCACCGAAGTCGAGGCGTATCGGCACCGTCGTGGCCGGCTCACTGGCCGCAGGGCTCGTGGCGGCGCTCCTGCTCGCGTTTCTGCCGGTTGGCACCGTGGACGTGGACTTCTCCACTGCGATGGTGCTGTTCGGGTTCGCCCTGGGTTGGGCGCTCTTGGCTGTGCTGTCCGTACGTTTGACCGATCAGCCACAGCGGTGGGCAGTAGTACCCGCGATCGTGATGGCTGTGTTCGCTGCGCTGGTCCTTTGGGCGCCGGAGTCCGTGGTGGACGCGCTGCGGTGGGTCTGGCCGCCGGTTGTGCTGGCGCTCGTCGTCTGGGCGTGGATTCGCTCCAAACGTGAGTTGCATAGCCACACGCGGACGTGGCTGCTGTGCCCGGTGCTGCTGGTCCTGGCACTGCTCGCCGTCGGTGGCGGGTACGAGACAGTCAGCCGAGCCATCGCACCGAAGGTGGTGATGAACGGGGCGCTCGTCGATGTCGGGCCGTACCGACTGCACCTCGAATGCCATGGCACCGGAAGCCCGACGGTGATCCTTGAACCCGGTGCCGGCGGCTCGGCGGCGTCAATGGGTCTGATCGCTCCGGCGGTCGTCCGCGACAGCCGCGTGTGCGTTTACGACCGGGCCGGGCGCGGCTGGAGTGATCCGGCGGCTGATCCGCCGGACGGCGGGCAGGTCGCGACAGACCTGCACACGCTGCTCATCAACGCCCAGGAGAAGGGTCCGTACGTGCTGGCCGGACATTCCTTCGGCGGGCTGTACGTGCGGTCCTTCGCCGCCAGGTATCCCGACGAGGTCGCCGGCCTCGTACTGGTCGATTCCACCGCCGCCAGGAGCGGCGCCGTACCTGCGCGTGGTTCCGACCGCTTCCTCAAGCACGCGTCATCGTTGCTCGCGACAACGTCCCGGCTCGGTGTCAGCCGGTTCCTGGCGAGTCTGTCGTACGGCGAACTCCCGCCGGCGTACCGCGACGACGCCCGCACGACCGCCGCCACCGGGAAGGAACTGCGCGGGACGATCGCCGAGTACGGCGTCGCGAGCCGGTCGGCGGCCGACGCGGGAAACCTCCGCAGCCTCGACGGGAAACCGTTGGTCGTCCTGACCGCAGAAGTTGGTAACTCCAACGGATGGATGGACGACCAGGTCAAATCGTTGAGCCTGTCCACCAACAGCGTTCATCGCGTCGTCAGCGGAGCGACCCATGCCTCGCTCGTGGACGACCCCGATCACGCCGCGGCGGTCACCCAAGCGATCAACGACGTCATCGCCACGGTGCGCAGCGGCGTGCCACTACCCCACCCCTGAGGAGCTGAGATGCTCGCAATGACGCAAACGGGCTACGGCTCGACCGAGGTGCTGCAGCTGCGGGAAGTCGACAAGCCCGAGCCGTCCGACGGCGAGGTGCTGATCCGCGTCGAGGCGGCCGGCCTCGACCGCGGGGTCTGGCATTTGATGGCCGGTCTGCCGTACCCGATTCGCCTCGCCGGGTACGGCGTCCGGGCACCGAAGAACCCGGTCCTCGGGATGGACGTGGCCGGCGTCATCGAATCCGTCGACCACAGCGTCACCAGATTCCAGCCAGGTGATGAGGTGTTCGGCGTCGGGCGAGGCACCTTCGCGCAGTACGCCGTCGCTCTCGAGCGCAAGCTGGCACCCAAGCCCGCGAGCCTGACATTCGAGCAGGCAGGAGCCGTCCCCATCTCGGCGATGACGGCACTCCAAGCCGTCCGCGATCACGGTCGTGTCCGGCCCGGTCAGAAGGTCTTGGTCACCGGCGCGTCGGGCGGCGTGGGCACGTACGCCGTACAACTGGCCAAGGTGTACGGCGGGGATGTGACCGCCGTGTGCAGTACCTCGAAGACGGACCTGGTGCGATCGCTCGGTGCCGACCACGTCATCGATTACACCCGCGAGGATTTCGCGGCGAGCGGCACGCAGTACGACGTGATCCTCGACATCGGCGGGAACGCGTCGCTGACCCGACTGCGGCGGGCGCTCACGCCGTACGGCACCGCGGTCATCGTCGGCGGCGAAACCGGCGGCCGCTGGCTCGGCGGCACCGACCGCCTGCTCCGCGCCAGAGCGCTGTCGCCGTTCGTCCGGCAACGCCTCACCACGTTCGTCAACTCCGAACGCCACGAACATCTGCGGGACCTCACCCCGCTGCTCGAATCCGGGCAAGTCAAACCCGCAATCGACAAGGTCTACCCCCTCGCCGAAACCCCCACCGCCGTCCAGCACCTCCTCGACGGTCAAGCCCGCGGCAAGCTGGTCATCACCGTCGGTGCTGGAGGCCGTCCAGGAGCAGATTGAGGAGGCGGGTCGCTGTCGGCTCCTGGTCGGGTTTGCCCGCGACCGTGAAGATGCCGATCAGCGCGGCGGCGATGTCTTCGGCGGGGATGTCGGCGCGGAACTGACCGGTGCTGCGGCCGGCCTCGAGGATGTCGTCGATTGCGGCGAGCAGCTCGGTGCGGGTGTGGGCGTGGGCGATCTCGCCGGATTCGACCATCGCGAGCAGCGTGTCGAGCATGCCGTTCTTCGTCGCGATCCAGGTCCCGAACAGGTCCATCCAGCGGCGCAGAGCGGTGGGCGGGTCGAGTTCGGCGAGCAGCTCGCGGGCGCCGGCGGTCAGCCGCGACACCTGGTCCTGATAGACCGCGTCGACCAGCGCCTCGCGGGTCGGGAAGTGCCGGTACAGGGTGGCGATGCCGACCCCGGCCTCGGTGGCGATCGCGCGCATCGACGGCTCGGCCTCGGCGGTGGCGAACATCCGGGTCGCTACCTCGAGCAGCTGCTGCCGGTTCCGGGTCGCGTCCGCCCGTGGTCCACGGGTCTTGGTGGCGGTCAAAACGGATCACGCTCCACTTTGTGCTAGCTTGGATCTGTAAACGGAGCATAGTCCGTTTTCTGACATCCCGACGGGAGACAGTTGAGCATGAGTGAACCTGGCAGCACCACGATCACCAGCCGGGCGGTCCAGTTCGAGGCATTCGGCGGACCGGAGGCGTTGAGCGTGCGCGACATACCCGCGCCGCACGCCGGGCCGGGGCAGATCCGCGTCCGCGTCACCGCGGCCGGCCTGAACCCGATGGACTGGTACATGACGTCCGACGCAGACACCGCCGCGCGCTTCGGCCTGACCTTGCCGTGCGGGTTCGGCACCGACTACGCCGGGGTCGTGGACGAGATCGGCGACGGCGTCAACGACTTCGCCGTCGGCGATCGGGTGTTCGGCGGCGCACTTTCCCGCGCGGTGGCCGATTACATCGTCGTGGACGCAGCGGGCAGTACGGCGGTGGGCGGCGAGGCGCACCGTACGCCGGACGGCCTCGACGACCGTACCGCCGCCGCACTCACCATCGCAGGCTGTACGGCGGCCGCGGCGCTCGCCGTGATCAAGCCCGCTCCGGGCGACACGGTGCTGATCGGCGGCGCGGGCGGCGGCGTCGGCGTCTTCGCCGTCCAGCTCGCGCGGCTCGCGGGGGCTCGCGTGATCGGCACGGGATCAGCCAGTTCGGCCGACGCCCTGCGCACTCTCGGGGCCGAGCCGGTCACCTATGGCGAAGGCATGGTCGACCGGGTCCGCGCGTTCGCGCCCGACGGCGTCACCGCGGTCATGGATCTGCACGGCACCGACACCGCACTGGCCGGCCGCGAACTCGGCGTACCCGACGACCGCATCACCACCATCGCCGCCCACATCGACGGCATCACCCCCGCCAACGGCGCCAACGCCGCCCCCGGCACCCTTGAAGACATCGCCACCCTGGTCGCCGAGAACCGCCTCCGCATCCCGATCGCCGCAACCTTCGGCGTCGACCACGTCCGCGAAGCCGTCGAACTCCAAGCCGCCCGCCACGTCCACGGCAAGGTCGTCATCGAGCTCTAGCCCGAGTCACGGACAGGTCTTCTCGTAGGGCCGCTCGCCGAACGCTTCGGTCCATTCGTCACGGGTCAGGTTGCGGCCGGCCATCGTGCATGCGGTGGCGATGGTGCTCTCGATTCGGGTGTCCCAGGTGTACCCGGAACCGTCGTCCGCCGTGATCGTGACGACGTCGCTGTCGTCGGAGAACGCCGCGAACGCGGCCGCCGAGTCGTCCTTCACCGGAACAGTCACGGTACCGAGCAGGGCGAGTGAGTCCGCGTCCCACAGCCTGACAGTGCCGCGGGTTCCGCCCGAGACAAGGCGCGTGCTGTCCGCCGAGAACCGGACAGAGCGCGACTCCTCGCTCTGTCCGGCCGGCTGGCCGCGCTTGACCTGGCCGGACCGCACATCAATCGTGCGATCGCGCACGCGTTCGACACGCAGACTCCACTGTCCGGAGCCCGGCCGCTCGGTGAGACCGCATTCGGCAGCCGATCGACTTCGAGTGGAACTGCCAAGCAGTCCGGGAAACAGATAGGTCCGCAGCGGGAGGGTTAGGGCTTGAGGTAGGCGGCTATTTCGGGGATGAGGTCTGCGAACGGGCGGTGCATGTCGAGTTGGAGGTAGTTGTCGGCGGGGCGTTGGATGCGGGTCATCCATTCGCGGAAGAGCGGGGCGCCGTCCTCGCGGTCGGCGCCGACATCGGGTGGGAGGATGTCGAGGGCTGGACGGTGGGTGCGGAGCCGGGGGCGTCGGCGGAGGCGTTCGTCGAGGAGATTCAGGTCGCTGATCTGGCACTCGATGTACTTGTAGCGCGCGCCGTGCGCCGCCGCGATACTCATGCCTTCGTCGAGGATGCGCGGCCAGAAACAGGGACTGTCCATCGCCACGTCATGCCCTTGCGCGAGGAAATGCCGCGCCATCGCGTACATGGTTTCGTACGCCGCCTTCGTACTGCTGGTGAGATCGAAGCCCGCGTCGAGGATCGCGCTCTTGATGACGTCGTAGTCCACCGCGACCGCGCCGTACGTGGCGACGACATGCGCGGCGACAGTCGATTTGCCCGCACCGGGCACGCCTGACATCTGCAGCAGGAACATAATGGCAAACCACCCTAACCGCTGTTGAAGGGAAGTCATGGCGCTGCGGATCGTCGTCGGTGCGGGACCTGTCGGTACGGCGACCGCGCGGCGGCTGGCCGAACGCGGAGAGCAGGTCCGCGTCATCACCCGCTCCGGGAGCGGACCGGACGGCGTCGAGCAAATCGCGGCCGACGCGACGGACGCCGACTTGCTCGCGCGGTACGCCGCGGGCGCGGCGGCGATCTACTCGTGCGCGGGACCGCCGTACCATCGGTGGTCGACCGACTGGCCGCCGCTCGGAGCAGCACTCGTCAAGGCCGCCGAGGCGAGCGGCGCAGTACTCGTCACGACCGGGAACCTCTACGGATACGGCGCTGCCGACGAACCGATGACCGAAGACCTGCCCTTGCTGCCGAACTCGGTGAAGGGACGGGTACGCGCGAGGTTGTGGAACGACGCGCTGGACGCCCACCGCGCCGGTCGGATCCGGACCGCGGAGGTGCGCGGATCGGACTACCTCGGCGCCGGCGCGGTCACGACGTTCAACGCGATGGTGCTGCCGAAGGTGATCCGCGGCCGGCGGGCGTCGATTCCGGCCGAGCTGGATGCGCCGCACAGCTGGACGTACGTCGGCGATGTCGCGCGGACGTTGATCGCGGTCGGCGACGACGAGAGCGCGTGGGGCCGCGCCTGGCACGTGCCGAGCCCGGAGCCGATCTCCGTCCGAGCCCTCGCCAACCGCGCCGCCGAACTCGCCGACGCACCACCTGCGAAGGTCAGCGCGATGCCGTTGGCGGCGTTGCGGCTGGTCGGACTGTTCAACCCAACGGCGCGAGCGCTGATCGAAACGCAGTACCAGTGGCGCAGCCCGTTCATCCTCGACTCGACCGCCGCATCAGTTGCCTTCAGCATCAAACCGGCCTCGATCGACGAGGCTCTCACCGAGTCGATCGAAGCGCTCAAGCGACTCGTGTGACTGGCATGTGGATGGTGTGGCACACCGCCGGCCAGGCTGTGCACGCTCGACAGTTAGTGTGGTGCGGGGCGGGTGTGTTCGGTGTCTGATTCACGCTCAGCTGTGGCTCCTGGCACGGGATACGTCCTGTCGACCTGACACGCTGCGACCCGCTCAAACATCAGTACTGCGGGCGATCCGGTACACAACGTTCGCGCGCAGCGGACCTTCGGGGGCCGTGGTGTCCTCGAAGTCGTCGGCAGGGTTGCGAGTCATGCCGATCCGGCGCATCACCGCCTGCGAGCGGTGGTTGCCGGCCGTCGTGACCGCGAGAATCTCGGGCAGTTCGAGCGTGTCGAAGCCGTAGTCCAGGACCTTCAACGCCGCCTCGGTCGCGTACCCGTGTCCCCATGCGGAACGAGCAAGCCGCCAGCCGATCTCCACACCGGTGAACGGCATGTGGTCTTCCACGTCGTCCAGGCCGGCGAATCCGACGAACTCGCCGGTGGCCTGCACCTCGACGGCCCACCACCCGTACCCGCGCCGGTCGAAGTCGAGCTGGAACTCGGCCACGGATGCGGCGCTCTGTTCGCGCGTGAGCAGGTCGCCCAGATGCTCGCGAACTTCGGGGTCGGCGTTCATCGCCGCCCAGGGCTCGACATCGGAGTCGCGCCAGCGACGAAGCAGCAGGCGATCCGTTCGAAGCTCGGTACGGGGGTCGATGCGGGGGTCGGTGCGGGGGTCGGTCATACCCACACCCAACGCGAGCCGCGGCCCGCAGGCAATTTCTTTCTGTTCCCAGGGCTCGATATCGAACAACACCTGGAGTGCAGGAGTCTCACCACCCGCGTTCTAGGCTGTGCGGATCGACCGGGAGAAGGGCACATATGGGTTCCAGGAGGGCCGGCCGGGGTTTCCGGCGGCTGGTGGTCACGTTGCTGGTGCTGGCGGTGCTGGCGGTCGTGGTGGATCGGGCCGCCGCCTACGTGGCCGAGAATCAACTCGCCTCGATGGCAGCGCGGGAGGCCGAGCAGTACGACGTCCGCGCGGCCGACACGTCGGTGCAGATCGGGGGTTTCGGGTTTCTGCCGCAGCTCGTGAAGGAGAACTTCTCCAAGGTCACGCTCACGATGGAGCAGCCGACGTTCTCCGGCGTGCCGGGTGAGGACCTGAAGGTGGAGTTGCAGAGCGTGCACGTCCCGCGTTCGCTGCTCACGCAGCGGTCCGGGGCCGTCACGATCGGCGCCACCGACATGCGGCTGCAGTTGTCCCCGAAGGAGCTGGCGCGCCTGGCCGCGAAGACGACCGGGCTCGACAACCTGTCGCTCGTCGTCGTCGACGGCCGGCTGCGCGCGCGGACCTCGGTGCGCGGGATCGAGATCGACGTACCGATCCTGCCGCAGGTGCAGCAGGGCCGGATCATGCTCGCGCTCGGCGAGCTGTCCGGCCGGATCCCGTCGGCCGTTCGGGACGTGCTGCGCAGTCAGCTGTCGCGTGGCATCTCGCTGCCGGAGCTGCCGTTCGGCGCGCAGCTCACCGGGATCTCGGTGGTGGACAACTCGGTCGTCGTGACCGCGGCCGCGAAGGACCTGAAGTTCGGCGCCTGAGTCCCTTGGGTTGCGATGCTTCGCGATATATCGTCGAAGTATCGCAATCACTTTCGTGAGGGACGGTGGTCCAGATGACCGGATCGGCGTACGCCGCGGGCTGGCCGTGGGCTCAGTTCGCGCGGCACTGTTCAACTTTCGAGTCGACCTTCGACGAGCTCAAGGACGAGTTGCGCGCGGCGATGAGCGGTCACCGCGGGCATCGCAGTCACCATCAGAACTACGGCCCGCCGTGGGCGGGATTCTTCGGTGGCGGCGGTCAGATGTTCGGTCCGCCGTGGGGTCCGCCGCCCCCGCGCTGGCGCGGCCCGAAGGCGCGTCGCGGCGACGTCCGCGCAGCGATCCTGGCCGTGCTCGCGGAGCAGCCGATGAACGGGTACGGAATCATCCAGGAGATCGCCGAGCGCAGCGGCGGCGTGTGGAAGCCCAGTCCGGGCTCGATCTACCCGACGCTGCAGCAGCTCGAGGACGAGGGCCTGGTGACCGCGGACGCGGCGGTTGGGCGGCGGACGTTCACGCTCACCGATGAGGGGCGTGCGTACGTCGCGGAGCACCAGGACGAGGTGTCCGCGCCGTGGGAGGCGATGAGCGCGCCGCCGGGCGACGACGAGAACGGGTTCAAGCCGCTGTTCGGGCAGGTCGCGACGGCGATGTGGCAGATCCTGGCCAGCGGTACGCCGGAGCAGCAGGCGAAGGCCCGGGACGCGGTCGCCGACCTACGCCGCAAGCTGTACGGGATCCTCGCCGAGGAGGACGACGCCGACCCCCAGGACCGGCCATGAGCTTCACCGAATGGGAGCGCCTGCGCGCCGACGTACCGCGCAAGCGCGTGCGGATCGGGGACGCCGAGCGGGACCGGGCCGTGACGATGCTGAGCGACCACTTCGTGGCCGGCCGGCTGACGCAGGCCGAGTTCGAGGAGCGCAGCGAGGCGGCGACGAAGGCGCGGTACGCCGACGACCTCCAGCCGCTGTTCGACGACCTGCCGGCCGCGGAGCTGCAGGTGGCGCGCGGGCCGGGGTCCCTGCGCCGGCGCCCGGGTCCGCCACCGCCGTTCATGATGCTGATGCCGTTCCTGATGATCGGACTGGTCGTTACTTCGGTCGCGCTCACTGCGCCGTGGTTGCTGTGGGGCCTGTTCTGGATCGTCATGATCAGCGGCATGTCCCGGCACCGCTGGCACCACTACCGCTGAGCCAGGGCATGTCCTAGCTTCGCCCGCGTGCGCGCGGGATTTCCTGGGCGAACTCGACGACGAAGCCGTCCGGGTCGGCGATGTGGACCGTCCGATGTCCCCACGGACGGTCCGCCGGCCCGCTCAGGACGCGTACCCCCGCGGCCCGCAGCCGCTCGGCGCGCGCGTCCACGTCGTCCACCCGTACGACGACTTCACCACCCGCGCCCGGGGTCACCTCGGTACCGGTCAGCCACTCCGCACGGCGCCGCTCGTACAACGCGAACCGCACCCCACCTGCGTCGAACTCGGCGTACCCCGCATCCGTGAACTTGTACGCCAACCCGACCACGTCACGGTAGAACGCCACCGACGCGTCCAGATCCCCCACATATAAAATGACGTACCCGATCTCCATGCGCTGGACGGTACGCCTCTCCTTGGCGGAGGTGCTGGCGGGTGTGCTGGACAAGCCGGGGTGGTATGCCGACTTCCACGACGAGGAGAGCTTTGTGATCTTTCTGGAGAAGATCTTCCGGCACCGGCGAGGTAACGAGGTGACTCAGGCGTTCGGGCGGGCGCTGCAGATCCCGGAGCCGCGGCTGGATTGGACGCGGTGATGGCGGACGTACTGCGGTACGCCGCGTTCACGACCGACCCGGCCGGCGGTAATCCGGCCGGCGTGGTGCTGGACGCCGGCGGACTGGACGACGACACCATGCAGGCGATCGCGGCCGAGGTCGGGTACTCGGAGACCGCGTTCGTGACCGGCGAGGGCGCGGTGCGCCCGGTGCGGTACTTCTCGCCGAAGGCCGAGGTCCCGTTCTGCGGTCACGCGACGGTGGCGACCGCGGTCGCGTTGGCCGAGCGGATCGGACCGGGTGAGATCGTCTTCGACACAAAGGCCGGGCGCGTCCCGGTCGTGGTCGACGAGGAGTTGCGCGCGACGTTGACGAGTGTCGAGCCGCACGTCGAAGCAGCCGATCTGGCCGATGTCCTGGACATTCTGCGCTGGTCGCCCGACGACCTCGATCCGGAGCTGCCGCCCAGGGTCGGGTACGCCGGGGCGCGGCATCTCGTGCTGGGTACGGCGACGCGGCAACGACTGGCCGACCTGGACTACGACTTCGACCGCCTGCTCGCGTACATGCTGGAGCGCGATCTGACCACACTGCAGCTCGTCTGGCGCGAATCGCCGACGGTCTACCACGTGCGCGATCCGTTCCCGGTCGGCGGCGTGGTCGAGGATCCGGCCACCGGCGCCGCCGCGGCCGCGTTCGGCGCGTACCTCCGCGAACTGGGATTGGCCCAGCCCACCATCACGCTGCACCAAGGCCACGACCTCGGCCGCCCCAGCCTGATCACCGTCGAGCTGCGGCCGGACGATCCGCGCATCCGCGTCAGCGGCCACGCCGTCCCGATCGCGTCCTAGGGCACGCGGGTGAGCCAATCCTTCGTCGCGAACTTCGACACGACGCGTTCCTCGGCCTCGGCAACGGTTTCGGCAGCGATGGTGCCGTCGCTCAACCCGTAGCGGTTCCGGAACGTTCCGACCATCCGGGAGATGACGTCCGCGCGGTCGAGACCCGTCTGGCTGCGCAGCGGATCGACGCGTTTGTTGGCGCTCGTCGTGCCCTTGTCGGACAGCTTCTCCCGGCCGATCCGCAGTACCTCGAGCATCTTGCCGGCGTCCATGTCGTACGCCATCGTCACGTGGTGCAGCACCGCGCCACCGGCGAGCCGCTTCTGCGCGGCGCCGGCAATCTTGCCCGCGGGCGAGGTGATGTCGTTGATCGGCTGGTACGTCGCGGCGATGCCAAGATCGTTGAGTGCACCAATGACCCAGTCGTCGAGAAACGCGTACGACTCGACGAACGACAGGCCGGAGACGAGCGATTCGGGCACGTACAGCGAGTACGTGATCGTGTTGCCCGGCTCCACGAACATCGCGCCGCCGCCGCTGATCCGCCGTACCACGGTGACGTCGTGCCGGGCCGCGCCGTCCAGGTCGACCTCGTTGCGCAGCGACTGGAAGCTGCCGATGATGACCGCGTTCGACGCCCACTCCCAGACCCGCAGCGTCGGCGGCCGCTCCCCCGATCCGACCTGCTCGGTCAGCACCTCGTCGAGCGCCATCTGCAACGCCGGCTCGCGCGGTACGTCGTGCACGAACTGCCATCGGTGATCGCGCCATCCGGTCGCGCCGGTGACGGCCCGCCGTACGGCGACCGCGACCGCCTCGGGTGAGAACCCGAGCATCTCGACGCCGTCGCCGAGCGCCGCCCGGACGCGCGCCGCGATCTGTGCTGCCGGGGTGCCGATCTGCAGACCGGCCAAGGCGCCGTTGATCCGCTCCAGTGCGTCGTCCGGCTCGAGGAAGAAGTCGCCGGAGATCTGCGCGTTCCGAACCCGGTCGTCGATCACGTCGAGGTCGGCGACGACGAGCTTGCCGCCCGGGACCTTGTACTCACCATGCATACTCATCATCAACTTGCTCTGGTCAACAGTTGTTCCCCTGGCGCATGCTGAGCCCATGGGGGAGATGAGCATGAACAAGGCGATCCACGCTGCGGTGCGGCGGGATCTGGACCGATTCCTCGACGCGCTGGAGCGCTTCCAGGACGGCGACCGAGGGCGAGCCGAGCAACTGGCGACGGCTTGGCAGAACTTCGACGCGCAGCTGACCCGCCATCACGAAGGAGAACACGAGATCGCGTGGCCGGCTCTGGAACGGCTCGGCGTGTCGCCGGAACTGCTTGCCCAGCTGGATTCCGAGCACGCCACGATGGCGACCGCGTTGGCTTCGACGCGGACGGCGATGGGCACGTTGCGGCGGACGGCGACCGCGGCGGATGCGGCGTCCGCACGGACCGCGATGCAGGAGCTGCAACGGGTCACGATCGAGCACCTGGATCACGAAGAGGCGGAGATCGAGCCGGTGTACCTGCAGAACGAGGGGTCGCCGGAGCTCAAGGCGATGGGCCGCGAGTTCGCGAAGGTGACGCCGTCCGAGGGCGGCACGTTCTTCGCCTGGGCCCTCGACGGAGCCTCCCCGGCCGAGTCCGCCGCCATCACCGGCACCGTCCCGAAGCCGGTCCTCACCGTGATCGCCGGCCTCTTCGGCCGCACCTACCGCAAAACAGTCGCCCCCACCTGGCGCGTCTGAGGGCGCACCTGAAGGCGCGGACCGTTACGCCGCAGGCTTCAGCTGCAGCGCTACCTGGGTGACGTGCGAACGGACAGTTTCGATGTCGGCGGAGGCGTCGATCTCGTGGTGGATGCCTCGGGTCGCGTAGAAGTCGATCAGCGGCGCGGTCTGCTCGTGGTAGATCTCGAAGCGGCGCCGGATGACTTCTTCGGTGTCGTCGGAGCGGTGCTCGATCTCCGCGCGGCGCAGCAGGCGGCCGACCAGCGCGTCGACGTGCACCTGGAGGACGAGCGCTGCGGTGAGTGACCGGCCCTGCTCGCGGAGGAGTTCGTCCAGGACACCGGCCTGGTCCAGCGTGCGCGGGTACCCGTCGAGGACGAAGCCGGGACGGGCGTCGGGCGCCGCGAGCCGGTCGCGGACCATACCGTTGGTAACCTCGTCCGGGACGTACTCGCCGGCGTCGAGGTACTTCTGCGCGGTCTGACCGAGTTCGGTCCCCTCCGCGATGTTGCGACGGAACAGGTCGCCGGTGGAGATCACCGGCACCCCGAGACGTCCGGCCAGGTGTCCAGCGTGCGTGCCTTTGCCCGCGCCTGGCGGACCCATCAGCAAGACAGTCGTCACGGCGCACCCCCTCCTGACTCTCGGTGAGTCCCCCAGGATAGAGAATCTGCCCGCGCCTGCGGTACGGCGTACGTCACTTGAGATCCGGGTCTATGTCACAACCCGCGCATTACTGTCCGCAACCGCCCACCCGCGAACGCCCGGACACGTCAGAACTCCATTTCCGGGCGGAGCTCGATGGTGTCGCCCGGGCCGGCGAAGTGGGCGGCCAGTTCTTCGGCGCGCTCCCGGGTGGCGCAGTCGAGGAGGAAGAAGCCGGCCAGTTGCTCCTTGGATTCGGCGAACGGGCCGTCCGTGCTCACCGGCCGCTTGCCTTCCCAGCGGTAGACGCGGCTGGTCGATGGGGCGTCCAGCGCCAAACCGGTGACCAGTTCGCCGGACGCGGACAGCTCGGCGAGCAGTTCGTCGAACTCCTTGCCCATTGCGGCCCGCTCGTCCGCCGGGATCGCACGGCCGACCTCGGTGAAGTCGATCGTCGGGTGCCCCCACGGCTGCGGGTTGGAGTGGATCAGGACCACGTACTTCATGTCGAACCTCCTGTGTCGTCGTTGTCACCCCGGACGTCGGAGGCGCCGGCAGCCCCTCGACATTGTGCCTGGTACGGCTCCAAGAGGTCGGCCAGGTCTGGGGTGCCGCGGCGGGCGATTCCTGCGAGGAAGTCGGCGACTTGGACTCGGGGATCGTGGCGGGAGTCGACCTGGGTGAACGAGTGCAGCGGGCCGGGCACGATCCCGCCGGCCAAGAACGACCCGACCCGAGCCACCCGCCCCGGCGTCAGCGCGCTCTGTTCGTCGTGGACGACGGCGACGCGGCGGCCGCCGGCGCTCCAGTACAGGACTGTTTCGGCGAGCGCCGGGACGAGCGGTTCCAGCGGTGGTGGCAGCTCCGGGTCCTCCTCGATCAGCCGCTGCATGATCTGCTCGACTCGCGGCCGCGTCACCGCACGCAGCTGCGGTACGTCGGCCGGCAGCGTCGCGAAGAAGCGGTCGACCGCGGCGTGATCCATCAGCCGCACCCGCTTCGTCCGGGTCAGATCCACGAACGCGGCCAGGAACCCGGTGCGATGCCGCAGCGCCGCGACGACGGACGAGTGATCGGTGCCGAGGCTGGTGCCGGCGCCGTACGACGGTTCCTCGGTGAACAGCTCGACCACGCGCGCGGCGACGTACGCCGTCTTGTCGATCACGTGGACGTGCGCATGCCCGCGCAACGCTCCGAGCAACCACTCGAGCGCGGGCCGCTGCTCGGGTCGGAGGAGCTGGTTGGACTTGTACTCCGAGCGGCGCCGGAGGTGACTTCGCAGTACGTCGACGAGCTCGGCGGCCGCTGCGAGATCGAGGTCGGTGCTGGCGTGTGTGATGACGGGCGAGGCGGGGTCGAGCAGGTTGGTTCCGGAGAACCCCGACTCGTCACACGCGACCTCGACCCAGGACTCGAATGTCATGGGGAGAGTAGCTCCAAGGCTGATGGACTGCACGCTACGGGGCCCGTCCACGGGACGGGCTTGATCGGACGCGCCGTCGGTCATCGGGCGCGGTGGCGATCAGTAAGCGGCAGCAGCCTGGGCAGACATGTCGCCCATCATGATCCGGTCACACTCCGGACACCAGCGAATTCCGCCGGCTCAGCGCACGGCGGCTCAATAATCGACGGCTGCTGCGCGCATGACCTCGCGGATCTCGACCGAGCGACCGGCGACGTGCGCGTCCGGCAGCAGCCGCGCGAGCTCGACCGCGCGGTCACGGTCCTCGACGTCGACCAGGTAGTACCCGTCGATACAGCTCGGCTCGCAGTCGGGCAGCCGGATCGACAGCTGCGGATCCGCGAGCAGTTCGCCGCCGACCAGTTCCCCGGCCTCGTACGCGACCCGCTCGAACTCGTCGCGCCGCAGGCTGTGCTCACCGCCACCCTGCAGGATCAGTAAGAACTTCATCGGCGTCTCCTCTCACCCAGAAGACGGAGCCGGACGCCGGATCTTGACATCACCGAACGACGCCGCCGCGAACTGCTCCGATCCTCAAGCGGTGATCGCCCACGCCCGGGCCGTCAGCTTGACGGAGCCGTCCGGCTCGATCGGCAGCCGGGCCTGGACTGCGTCGCGCAACGCATCCTGGTCGGCCGGGTCGAGGCTGCGCAGGTATGCCGGCGCGACGCCTTGCCCGCCGCGAAACGGTTCCCAGTAGTCGTCGAACGACGAGAACACCGTCGGTACGACGATCTCGCGCGTCCGCATGCCTCTGAACCCGGCGTCGCGGAACAGCCCCGCCAGGCCTTCCGGCGTACAGAACGGGAACCGGCGCCCTTCGTCGTGCTCGCGATCCTGCGGCCGGACGTCGAGCATCGCGTCGAAGAAGTACCGCATCAGCTGCATGCCGTCGGTGTAGTCCCAGACGTACGCCGCCACGGTCGTACCGATCTCGCGCATCCGGCGCAGCGCCGCGACCCGCTCGGGGACGAAGTTGAGCACCAACCCGGCGACCACGACGTCGAACGGACCGTCCGGAAGCTCGGCCGCCGACCGCACCTCGAACTCCACCCGCGGATCCACGAGCTGTGAGCGCGCGTAGCCGATGAAGCCTTCCGACGGGTCGATCCCCAGCACCGACGCCGGGTCGGCCGTCCGGAGAATCGTGCTGGTCAGCGCCCCGGTACCGCACCCGACGTCGAGCCATCGCAGTCCGGCCGGCTGCTCCAGCCAGTCGACGAACTCGGCGGCGACCAGCCGGCTCCACCGGCCGACGTACGACTCGTAGATTCCCCCGCTCGACCACTCGGTCACTTGCGCAGCATAGACGGCAACGACACCCCCGTCAGCGCCTCGGAAACGTCCCAGAGCCGGGCGTTCGTCGCGGGATCGGTCGCGTTCTTCGGGTTGCGCACCACGGTGGTCGGACCGACCAGCCCCATCGGTCCCGACGGCCCGTAGAACACGCCCGACTCGGCTTCCGGATCGGCCGCGGCGAACAGCATCGGCTCCGTCCCGGTCACGACGTCCTGCGACGGGATCGGGCTGTAGCGGTAGCCGAGCCGGCCGAGCAGCGACTGCCGCTCGCGGCCGAGGCTGGCCCCGGCGGACTGCAGGTTGGTCCGCGTGTAGCCCGGATGCGCGGCGATGCTCTGCAAGCCCCAGCCGCGCGAGGCCGACAGCGCGGCGAGGTGGTTGCTGAGGATCAGGTCGGCGAGCTTCGACTGCGCGTACGCCGGGACGCGCCGGTACCGCCGTTCCCACTGCAGATCGTCGAAGTTGATCTTGCCGATGTACGCCGCACCGCTCGACATCGTGACCACCCGCGGCGCGGGCGCGGCCAGGAGCATCGGCAGCAGCCGCAGCGTGAGCGCGAACGGGCCGAGGTAGTTCGAGCCGAACTGCAACTCGAAGCCGTCCTTGGTGCGGAAGCGCTCCGGCGGGTTCATCACGCCGGCGTTGTTCACCAGGACGTCCAGGTGCTGCTCGTCGGCGGCGAGGCGGTCGGCGAACTCGCGGACCGAGTCGAGATCGGCGAGGTCGACCCGCCGTACCTCGAGCTGGGCGTCCGGGGACTCGGCCAGGATCTCGGCCCGGGCCGCCTCGCCCTTGGCCGGTGTCCGCACCGCCATCACCACCCGCGCGCCCGCGGCCGCGAGCCGCCGGGTCGCTTCCTTGCCGGTGCCGCTGTTGGCGCCGGTCACGACAACGAGCTTGCCGCGCTGATCGGGAACGTCGTACATGGTCCACACTCCATAAAAGACTGGTGGTCTGTTATGTGCGACGTTATCAGACCGCTGGTCCGATAACAACAGACCGTCGGTCTGTAGAATGCGGACATGACTTTCCAGCGCGCCCGGAGTGCCGAGCAGCGAGCCCAGCGGCGGTTGGCGATCCTGGCCACGGCGGCGCAGATGCTGACCGAGATGCCGGTCGCGGACGTCAGCCTGAACGAGCTGAGTCGCCGCGTCGGCCTGGCGAAGTCGAACGTGCTGAACTACTTCGACTCCCGCGAGGCCGTCCTGCTCGAGCTGTCCAGCAGTGAGCTGGCGGCGTGGGTCGAGGACCTGCGCGGCATCCTGGCGGAGACGCCGCCCACGGCGACGGTCGGCGAGCGGGCCGACCACCTGGTCGCGACCATCGTCGGCACGCTGACGAAACGGCCGGTGCTCTGCGACCTGATCAGCTCACAGGCGGCCGTGCTGGAGCGGAACGTCTCGACCGAGACCGCGCTGACCTTCAAACGCGCGGCCGCGGGGGCGTTCCAGGAGATGATCGCAGCGGTCGTCGGCGCCCTGCCCGAACTCGGGGCGGAGGGAGCGGGTCGCTTCATCGCCCACGCGAGCCTGCTCGCGGGCGCGGTGTGGACCCACTCCCATCCCGTCCCGGCGGTGCTGGCCGCCTACGAGGCCGACCCGGCGCTGGCTCCGCTCCGGATGGAGTTCGAGCCGGCGCTCACCGACGGCCTCCGGACCTTGCTGTACGGCTTGCTACCGCGCGACAACGACGAGCGTCAGGGCAGGTAGTAGTTCGGGTTCGGCAGCTTGAAGGTACGGTCCGCGAAGCCACCCTTCAGGTCGGAGAACTGGTCGCCGAAGTTCGCGACGATGTCGTAGCCGAGCGACTCGATGTGCGCGCGGGTGGCCGACTTGTAGTGGATCGTCGTACACGAACCGTTCGGGTCGTTCGCGCAGGCCCGCTGCAGGTACTCCGGGTAGTCGGCCACGGCCGGCTTGGTGAACAGCCCGTCCTCGCCGTTGCGCAGCGTGGTCGGCTTCGGGAAGCCGGCGTCGATGCCGACGCCGTCCTCGGTCAGGTTGCCCAGTGTGGCCTGCTCCTGCGCGGCACCGCGGCCGGTCAGGAAGAAGACCGCGTACCCCTCACGCTCGGCCGTCTTCACCAGGTCGACCATGCCCGGAACGGCCGGGAACCGCTGGGCCAGCACGTACTCCGCATTGGTGGCCGGGTTGAACGCCCAGTTGCTGGCGATCTCGTAGTTCCAGGTTGCGAGCGCGGTGTCGTCGACGTCGAGCAGGATCGCCTTGGTCTTGCGGGTGTGGTGCGGCGCCGAGATCCACTGCGTGCCCGCGGCGGCGACCTTGCGGGCCTCCTTCGCGTAGTTGCTGTCCGGCGCGAACGTACCGGAGCCGAGCGGGTCGCCGTAGTAGTTGCGCAGCTGCTGACGCAGTACGTCGATGTTCGTGACCTGCTTCTCGCTGCGCGGCGTCGACGTCTGGATCGCCGGCTGCTGCGTCGCGACACCGGCCGAGTACGCCACCCCGCCGACGACCGAGGTCATCGCGACCGCGGCGACACTGCTCAGAACCATCCGGCGGGACGGCCGGCGCCAGGAACGGAAAACCATGATGAGCCCCTCAGAACAGGAAATGCGTGCGAAGGCACGCTAACTCCATTCGCCACCGATGTATCTCATCTGCGGCCCAACGAAAGGGGAATCCTGCACTCAGACGGCTTTGACGCACCGGTGACACGGCACCGGGATGCTGCGGTCCCCGACGCTCGCCGGGTAGTCGAACGCGCCGCCGTCGGTCCACCCGTTGCGCTCGTAGAACCGGCGCGCCCGCGCGTTGCCGGTCGCCACGGCCAGCCAGGCCTCCGCGTGGCCGGCGGCCTTCACCTGGCGCTCGGCCTCGGCGAGCAGCATCGCGGCGACACCCGATCCGCGCTGCGCGCCCGCGACGTACACCTGCTCGACCTCGTCCCCGACGACGATCACGAACCCCGCGACCTCGTCGCCCACCACCGCCACTGTGGTGTCCGCGATCCGCTCGGCCGCTCTGGTCCAGAACGATTCCTCGGTCCGTACGGCGACCAGCTCGTCAGGCACGTGCCCGAGGTGACCGTCGCGCCACCCGGCGTACCAGATGGCCGCGACGGCGTCCGCGTCCTCGGCCGTCGCTGCTCTCACCCTCATGGGTCAGCAGGTTAGTCCGGGTCGTAGGCCAGATTCGGCCGGAGCCAGCGCTCCACCTCGGTCACCGGGAGCCCGCGCCGTACGGCGTAGTCCTCGATCTGGTCGCGTCCGAGCCGGCCGACGCTGAAGTAACGCGACGCCGGGTGGGCGAAGATCAGACCGCTGACCGCGGCCGCGGGCGTCATCGCGTACGAGTCGGTCAGCCCGAGGCCGATCTTCTCCGCCTCGAGCAGGTCGAACAGGTCCAACTTCTCGGTGTGGTCCGGGCTGGCCGGGTACCCGAGTGCGGGCCGGATGCCGCGGAACCGCTCGGCGTGCAGATCCTCCAGCACCGGCTCGACGTCCGGCTCGAACCAGGCCCGCCGTGCCTCCAAGTGGATCCATTCCGCGAAGGCCTCCGCGAGCCGGTCGGCCAGCGCCTTCACCATGATCGCGCGGTAGTCGTCGTTACGTTCCTCGTACGACTTCGCCAGCACCTCGGCGCCGTGGATCGCGACCCCGAACCCACCGAGGTGGTCGTCCGCGGGCGCGATGTAGTCGGCCAGGCAGCGGTTCGCCCGGCCGGCCGGCTTCGCGGTCTGCTGCCGCAGCATCGGGAACGAGCGGCCGAGCCCGTCGAGAACGATGTCGTCACCCTCGCTGTGCGCCGGCCAGAACCCGTACACCCCCTCGGCGGTGAAAGACCCGTCGGCGATGATCTCATCCAGCAGCGCGTTCGCGTCGTCGAACAGCTCGCGCGCGACCGGCTGCTCCAGGATCGCCGGGTACTTGCCCTTCAGCTCCCAGGCCAGGAACAGGAACTGCCAGTCGATCATCTCGCGCAGCGTCGCGATCGACGGCGTCACATGCCGCAGCCCGGTGAACGCCGGCACCGGCAGCTCGCCGTACTCGACCTGCTCCTTGTTCGCCCGCGCCTGTGCCAGCGTCAGCATCGGCGCGCGCTGCTTGTTCGCGTGCTGCTCGCGCAACCGCTCCTGCTCGATACTGTTGCTCTTGGCAAGCTCTGCCGCGCGGTCGTCGTCGAGCAGGTCCGACACCACGCCCACCACGCGGGACGCGTCCAGCACGTGCACCGTCGTACTCTCGTACGCCGGGGCGATCCGGACCGCGGTGTGCTGCTTCGAAGTGGTGGCGCCGCCGATCAGCAACGGCAGCTTGAGTCCACGGCGCTGCATCTCCTCGGCGACCGACACCATCTCGTCCAGCGACGGCGTGATCAGCCCGGACAGGCCGACCGCGTCCGCACCCTCGGCCACCGCGGTGTCGAGGATCTTCGCCGCCGGCACCATCACGCCGAGATCGATCACCTCGTAGTTGTTGCAGCCGAGCACCACGCCGACGATGTTCTTGCCGATATCGTGGACGTCGCCCTTCACGGTCGCGAGCACGACCTTGCCCTGGCCGCGGACCATCTCCGCACGGCCTTCCCGGCGGGCCTGTTCCTTCTCCGCCTCCATGAACGGCTCCAGGTAGGCGACCGAGCGCTTCATCACCCGCGCGCTCTTCACCACCTGCGGAAGGAACATTTTGCCCGCGCCGAACAGATCGCCGACGATCTTCATGCCGGCCATCAGCGGACCCTCGATGACGTCGAGCGGCCGGGGCAGCTGCTGGCGCGCTTCCTCGGTGTCGTCCTCGATGTAGTCGACGATGCCGTGCACGAGCGCGTGCGACAGCCGCTCCTCGACCGAGCCCTCGCGCCAGCTCAGGTCGACCTCGCGCTGCTTGCCTTTCCCCTTCACGTTCTCCGCGAACGCGACCAGGCGGTCGGTGGCGTCGTCGCGACGGTTGAAGATGACGTCCTCGACCAGCTCCAGCAGGTCCTTCGGGATGTCCTCGTAGACCGCGAGCTGGCCCGCGTTCACGATGCCCATGTCCAGGCCGACCCGGCCGGCGTGGTACAGGAACGCCGAGTGCATCGCCTCGCGGACGATGTCGTTGCCGCGGAACGCGAACGACAGGTTCGAGATGCCGCCGCTGATGTGCACACCCGGGCAGCGCTGCTTGATCAGCGGCAGCGCGTCGATGAAGTTCTTCGCGTAGTTGTTGTGCTCCGCCATCCCGGTCGCGACGGCCAGCACGTTCGGGTCGAAGATGATGTCCTCGGCCGGGAAGCCGATCCCGGTCAGCAGGTCGTAGGCCCGCCCGCAGATCTCCACCTTGCGCTCGACGGAGTCCGCCTGGCCCTGCTCGTCGAACGCCATCACCACGACACCGGCGCCGTAGTCGAGGATCTTCCGGGCGTGCTCGAGGAACTGTTCCTCGCCTTCCTTCAGGCTGATCGAGTTGACCACGCCCTTGCCCTGCACGTGTTTCAGCCCGGTCTCCAGCACCGACCACTTCGAGCTGTCGACCATGATCGGGATCCGCGCCACCTCGGGCTCGGTCGCGATCAGGTTCAGGAACGTGGTCATCGCCTGCTCGCTGTCCAGCAGGTCGGCGTCCATGTTCACGTCCAGCAGGTTGGCGCCACCGCGCACCTGCTCCAGCGCCACGTCGACCGCGGCCTGGAAGTCGCCGCCCTCGATCAGCCGGCGGAACTTCGCCGATCCGGTCACGTTGGTGCGCTCACCGATCATCACGAACCCGGTGTCCGCACCGATCTTGAACGGCTCCAGCCCGGAGAAACGGGTGGTGTGATCGGCCGGTACGACGGTGCGCGGGGTCAGCGGCTCGACCGCCGCCGCGATCCGCTCGATGTGCGCGGGCGTCGTACCGCAGCAGCCGCCGACGATGTTGACCAGGCCGGACTGCGCGAACTCCGCCAGCATCGCGGCGGTCTGCTCGGGCGTCTCGTCGTACCCGCCGAACGCGTTCGGCAGGCCGGCGTTCGGGTGCGAGGCGACGTACGTGTCGGCGAACCGGGCCAGGTCCGCGACATGCGGCCGCATCTCGGCGGCGCCGAGCGAACAGTTCACGCCGACGACGAGCGGCTTGGCGTGCTCGACCGAACTCCAGAACGCCTCGACGGTCTGCCCGCTCAGCGTGCGGCCGCTCAGGTCGACGATCGTCACCGAGATCCACAGCGGCAACTGCGGCGCGACCTCACGGGCCGCGGCCACGGCGGCCTTCGCGTTCAGCGTGTCGAAGATCGTCTCGATCAGCAGCAGGTCGACGCCGCCCTCGGCCAGCGCCGCGATCTGCTCGGCGTAGGTGTCCTTGACCTTCTGGAAGGTCACCGCGCGGTACGCCGGGTCCTCGACGCGCGGGCTCAGCGACAGCGTGACGTTCAGCGGGCCGATCGAACCGGCGACGAACCTGGGCGCGTCCGGGGTGGCGAACTCGTCGGCCGCCTGCCGGGCCAGCCGGGCGCCGGCCACGTTCATCTCGCGGACGTACTCCTGCAGGCCGTAGTCGGCCTGCCCGATGCTCGTCGCGGTGAAGGTGTTGGTGGTGGTGATGTCCGCGCCCGCCGCCAGGTACTGCCGGTGGACGTCGAGGATCAGGTCCGGACGGGTGAGGTTCAGCAGGTCCGGGTCGCCGGTGACGTCGTGGGAATGGTCGCGGAAGCGATCGGCTTGATAGTCGGCCGGGGTCAGCTTGGCGCCCTGCAGCATCGTGCCCCAGGCGCCGTCGAGGACCGCGATCCGCTGATCCAGCAGCTCTCGCAGCGCAGTTTCACTCATCTGCCAACCCCTCCAGAAGAACTCTCCGGAGGCGCCCTTGCAGTCAGACTCCAGGTCGAGCGTGGCGGACCTGGGGTCCGTTGCAGCGCCTCTCGGCCTGGACGGTCCATGTTAGTGGGGTCACACCGGACGCCAAGCCCGTTGTCCACATTTTAGGATCGCTGTTCAATCAGTGGATGAGCTGCTGGATCGCGGGAGCGTAGCTCCGCGCGATGTCTGCGGGGTCGGCGGCGGCCACCGGCCCCGTCTTGTCGATCGCGAGCACGGCGCCCAGACCGAGCAGGTGCGCGGTGATCAGGCCGGCCCGCACCTCGGCGTCCGATCCGGTCAGCCGGGCCGCGAACGCACGCGTCACCTGATCGCGGAAATGCTCACGGATCAGCGCACGGTCCTCGCCTTTGCCAGCCGCGAACACGACCCGGAGAAGTAGGTCCTGATCGTTTTCTCTCCGATACGCGATCAGCGTCCGTACGGCGTGCTCACCGAGGCGCTCGTTCGGTGCGGCGAGCAGCAACTGGGCCGCCTCGGTGAAGTCGGCGACCCGTTCGAAGAGCGCTTCCTTGCCGCCGAAGTACTTCACGATCAGCGCGGCGCTGACGCCCGCGTCGGCGGCTACCCCGCGCAGGGTCACCGCGTCGTACGGCTGCCGCGCGAACGCCTTTCGTGCCGCCCGGAGGATCGCCGTACGCCCCGGATCGGTCACGGCGTGGTCACCTCGTACGCCGGCTCGGGCTTGTGCACCGGGATCAGCAGCACCAGCCCCGCCGCGACGACCGCCGCGATACCGGCGATCACGAACACCGTCAGGTACGCCGACAGTGCCGGCGCGACCCGTCCCGCGTTCGCGATCGTGAGGTTGGCCAGCACGGTCGCGACGATCGTGCTGCAGATCGCCTGGCCGATCGTGCGCATCAGCGTGTTCAGGCCGTTCGCGGCAGCCGTTTCGGTCACCGGCACAGCATGCATGATCAACGCGGGCAGCGCCGAGTACGCCACCGCCGTACCGGCACTCACGACCGTCGCGCCGACCACGATGCCGGCCACGTTGCCGCTGGTGAACAGGCGGACGACGTACCCCGCCGCCATGATCACCGACGCGATCGCGAGCGTGAACCGCGGGCCGCGGGCGGCCGAGATGCGCGCCGACACCGGCGAGAGCAGCACCATCGCGACACCGCCCGGCAGCAGGCACAGACCGCTGACCACGATCGACTCCTCGAGGCCGTACCCGGTCCACTTCGGCTCCTGGACGAGCTGCGCGGTGGACAGCGAGTTGGCGTAGAACGCGAACCCGATCAGCAACGCGCCGAGATTCGTGAACAGTACGCCGGGGCGCGCGGACACCCGCAGATCGACGAGCGGGCTCTTCGTACGCAGCTCGTACCAGCCCCACAACGGAACGAGCAGCACCGCGACGCCGTACAGGCTGATGATCGTCGGCGTACTCCACGCCCCACTCTTGGAGACCGCGAGCAGCAGGCAGACCAGGAACGCGCTCAGCCCGATCGCGCCGAGAACGTCGAACCGTCCGCTGGTGCGGATCGCGGACTCCGGCACGATCAGCAGCACCAGCACGATGTCGAGCAGCCCGAGACCGAGGTTGATCCAGAACATCGTGTGCCAGTTCGCGTACTGGACGACCAGGGTCGCGGCCGGGATGCCGAACGCGGCACCGATCCCGAGCGTCGAGCTCATGATCGCGATCGACGGGATGACGCGCCGCGGCGGCAGTTCGTCGCGCAGGATGCTGATGCCGAGCGGTACGACGGCCACCGCGGCGCCCTGGAACGCGCGCCCGGTGATCAGTACGGTCAGGTTCGAGCTGCTCGCGCAGAGCAGCGAGCCGATGACCATCGAAGACAGGGCGATCAGCAGCACCCGGCGCTTGCCGTACATGTCGCCGGCGCGGCCGAGCAGCGGCGTGAAGACCGCACCGGTCAGCAGCGTGACGGTGATGAGCCAACTGACGTCGGAGGGCGGGCTGTTGGTGATCTCGGGGAGTTCGGGGAGCAGCGGGACGACGATGGTCTGGCTGATCGAGACCAGGACACCACAGAACGCGAGCGCGGCGAGGATCAGGCGGGGGCGAGCGGACAAGGTGGGGCCTCACGAGGTGGTGAACAGTTGTTTACTCCTGATGGTAAACGCCTGTTCACCCTGGTCGGAAGTGGCCCGTTGAATCGTTCAGCAAATGGACCAAGTGCTGTGGTGGGCACCTGCTTACGGTGGCCGCATGAGGATCTTCGTCGCCGGCGCGACCGGCGTGGTCGGACGTCGGGTCGTCCCGCTGCTGGTTACTGCGGGCCATGAAGTGGTGGCACTGACCAGGCGTTCGGTCGAGATCGCGGGAGCGACCACGGTGGTCGGCGACGTGTACGACGCTGCGCGGCTGCGGTCTGTGGTCGCTGCCGCCCGGCCGGACGTGGTGATGCATCAGCTCACCGATCTGACCTCGCGCGACTTCGCCGCGAACGGGCGGATCCGGCGCGAAGGCACCCGCAACCTGGTCGACGCGGCACTTGCCGCCGGCGTCCAGCGGGTGATCTCGCAAAGCGTCGCGTGGGCCTACTCGCCTGGTTCGACACCCGCCGACGAGTCCGTACCGCTCGACCTGGACGCCGCCGACCCCGGCCGTCGCGCCATGGTCTCGGCCGTCGCCGAACTCGAGACGATCACCGCCGAGGCGCCCGAGTGGGTAGTGCTGCGGTACGGCATGCTCTACGGCCCGGACACCTGGTACACCAAGGGCGGCCTGATGGCCGACCAGGCCCACGCCGGCCAACTCCCCGCCGGCCCCGACTTCACCAGCTTCCTCCACGCCGACGACGCCGCCCTCGCCGCCCTCGCCGCCCTCGCCGCGCTGACATGGCCATCCGGGCCGATCAACATCGTCGACGACGATCCCGCCCCCGCCTCCCTTTGGACCCCCGCGTTCGCCGCCTCGGTCGGCGCTCCCCCACCCCCGCCCACCGACGCACCCCGAACCCCCTGGGCCCGAGGCGCCACCAATACCCACGCCCACTCCCTGAGCTGGCAGCCCACCCACCCCACCTGGAGGACCGGCTTCCACACCCCGTGACCCTGACCAACCCCGCCCGGCCGGCGCCGAGTCGTGGCAAATGGCTGCCGCCGGATTCGCCGAGTCGTGGAGATCGGGTCTCACCAACGACCAAAGCCCACGACTCGACGAACGACCATCACCACAAGCAACTCGCCCCGGCTTCGCGGGGGGGCGGCTCGGCGTACACGTAGAAGATCGGGCCCGGGCGCTCCTGGGGAGGGGGAGGGCTCGGGCCCGATCTGGTCGGTCCGCTGGTGCGAGGGGTAGCGCTGGATCAGCGGACCGGGCCGGTGACGAGTTCGATGGTGGCCTTGTGGGTCTGGCCGAACTGGTCCGTCCAGCCGACCTCGACCTTGTCGCCCGGGTGCTGCTTGTTCAGGAGCTCCGACAGCGTGTCGGGCGACTCGACCGTGTGCCCCGCGAACGAGGTGATCAGGTCACCGGGCTCGATCCCGGCTTCGTCGGCGTGGCCGTTGGCGACCACGTCCCCGACGACCGCACCTTCGGTACCGGGCGCCTCGACCACCGACACCCCGAGCATCGCCGAGTCACCGATGTGTACGTCGGCCGACGCCTTGCCGTCCTGGATCTGGCCGGCGATGTCGAGCGCCTCGTTGATCGGGATCGCGAACCCCTGCGTCGTCGTCCCATCGCCTTGCCCCTGACCCTGACCGGCGCCGGGGTCTTCCGAACCGTTGCCCTGGCCGTTGCCCTGGCCGTCGCCGAAGCCGCCGCCGTTCCCGAAGCCGCCGTTCCCGAAGCCGCCGTTCCCGAATGGGGATCCGTTCCCGTCCCCGAACCCGCAGCCCGTCGCGCCGTTGCCCGACGCTGCCGGCGTCGCCGCGGTCTGCTGCGGCGACCCCTGCCCGCCGTTGTTGCCGCCGTTGCCGGCCACGTCGACGCCGATGACCTCACCGTTCGCGTCGACCAGCGGACCGCCCGAATCACCGGGCTGAATGTTCGCGTCGGTCTGGATCAGGTTCTCGAGCTGCTCCGGGTCCTGGCCGTTCTCGTCGGTCGCGGTGATCGTCTGGTTCAGCCCGGTCACCCGTCCGACGGCGTAGCTCGGCTTGCCACCGACACCGCCCGCGTTCCCGACCCCGACCACCTGGTCACCCAGCTTCACCGTGTCGGAGTCGCCGGTCTTGGCGGTCTGCAGCCCGGACGCGTCCTTCAGCCTCAGTACGGCGATGTCGTGGTTCTCGTCGTACCCGACGACGCTCGCACTGTACGTCTTCCCGTTCCCGATGTCCGTGACGGAGATCGACGTCGCACCTTCGATCACGTGATGGTTGGTGAGCACCTCACCGTCCGACGACAGCACGATCCCGGTACCCGCGGCACGCGCGTTCTCGAATCCGAGCACCGTGTTCACATCCACGAGCCCCGGCGAAACCTGAGCCGCCACCGCCGCCGGATCGAGCGCCTTCTGCGACAACTCCGCCCCGTGCCCGGCCGCCCGCTGATCGATGCCCCAAGCAACCGATCCCGCGACGACCACCGCAGCCAGCCCCAGCACCCCGGCCCCGAACATCCGCCGCCCCCGCCGCTTCCGACCCCCATCTCCTCCCGCCAGACCACCCACGCCCTGCGTCCCCGGGTACTGCGGCGCCCCATGTTGCCCAGCGCCATACTGCCCAACCCCGTACTGCGGGACACCCTGCTGCCAGGCTCCACCCTGCGCCGCGGCGTCGGGGGTGGGGTTGCTCTGCGCGCCGGAGTTGAGTGTCTCGGCGGGCTGGGGTGCTACGGGCTGGGGGTTCGTTGCCTGCGCCCTGTAGTGCTGCGGCCCGTACTGCACTTCACCGGCTTGACCGTTCCCGTGTGACCCGTTCGGCTCGCCGTTGTTCGGCAATCCGGCCTGTTGTGGTCCGCTCGGCTGCGCATCGTTGTGCTGCTCGCCGCGTGGCGCCTGCCCGCCGTTGTACGGTTCCGGTCCAGCGCTCTCGTTCATCTGTTGTCGCCCTCCTCGGCCAGTTCCCTCTGCCTTCGAGTAGAGCTCGGCAGACTGAGAACTCCATCGGCCGAACCGATGAATCACCTGAGAATCTGCTGCACCGCCATCACCACCGCGCGCCGCCGCACGATCCGGTTCGGGAGGTCGGCGCCGAGCTCCGGGTTGATCGACCACCAGCTCGTCGCGATCGCCTGGATCAACGCCAGCAAGCTGACCGCCGTGAACCGCCTCGGCACCACCCGCCGCCGCATACCGCGCTGCAGCTCCTCCAGCCGACTCTGGTTCACCGCGACCACTGCTGCCAGGGGCTGACCGTCCGGCCGCTCGAGCCGGTACCAGATCGAGAGCCGCAATCGATCCGGGTGCTCCTCGAAGTAGTCGAACACCCGCCCCGCGTACGCCGGCAGATCATCGACATCGAACCCGACCTCGTCCAAGTACTGCTCGACCGATGCACTGAACACCGCATCGAACAGCTCGTCCTTGTTCCCGAAGTACGCGTACAGCATCGCCTTGTTGCACCCGGCGACCTCCGCGATCCTGCTCACCCGCGCACCGGCGATCCCGCGCGCCGCGAACTCCTCGGTGGCGGCCTCGAGAATGCGGGTCCGGGTCCGGTCTGCGTTCCGCTGCTGCATGCGCTCAGCCTACCGACCAACCGGTTAGTTGTTTTCCAACCAACCGGTTGGTTATATGGAGGTGATCCAACCAAACGGTTAGTTAGGAAGAAGCATGAGCAAGATCTGGCTGATCACCGGCAGCTCGCGCGGCCTGGGCCGTGCGCTGGCCGAGGCGGCGCTCGAGGCCGGCGACCGCGTCGTCGGGACGGCCCGCAATCCCGAGCAGCTCGACGAGCTGGTGACGAAGTACGGCGACCGGATGCGCGCAGTCCCGCTCGACGTCACCGACGCCGAGGCTGCGCGCATCGCCGTACGGACCGCGGTCGAGGAGTTCGGCGGGCTGGACGTGGTGGCGAACAACGCCGGGTACGCGAACAGCGCATCGATCGAAGAGATGTCGGACGACGACTTCCGGGCGCAGCTCGAGACGAATCTGTTCGGGGTGGTGAACGTGACGAAGGCAGCGTTGCCGGTGTTCCGGGAGCAGCGCAGCGGGCACTTCCTGCAGTTCTCGTCGATCGGCGGGCGAGTCGGTGGGACGCCCGGGCTGGGTGCGTACCAGACGGCGAAGTTCGCCGTCGAGGGATTCTCCGAGGTGCTGAACAACGAGGTGCGGCCGTTCGGGGTGAAGGTCACGATCGTGGAGCCGGGTGCGTTCCGCACGGACTGGGGTGGGTCGTCGATGCAAATGCACGACGTACACCCGGACTACGAGGCGACGGTCGGCGCGATGCACCGGCGGCGGCGCGAGACGGACGGCAACGAGCCGGGCGATCCGGTGAAGGCAGCGCAGGCCGTCCTCCAAGTGGTCGCCCTCGACACCCCACCGCTCCGCCTGCTCCTCGGCTCCGACGCCCTGGCCCTGGCCGCCGCTGCGTCCACCGCCCGCGCCACCGAGGCAGAAGCGTGGTCCACCCTCACCACCTCCACCGACTACTCCTGATCACCAGCACTCGGACGACTCTGTGGATGGGATCCGTACCGATCGCACGACCAGCACGGATCCCATCCACAAGCTCGTCCCCCTCGCCCCGGGCACGCAGCCAGGACGAACGCTGGTCCGGAGCATGGACAGGGCCGGGCATGCGGATCTGGAGCGACGGCAGGCGCGTCCGAGGCCACTTTGTGCACGGGATCCGTATTTCAACGCACGAAAAGTACGGATCTGGTGCACAAAGTCGCCCTCTGGCCGCGGCTCGCGGTGCGCGAGCGCGGCGGGTCGACGCCGCGCACGTGGGTGGGGTTAGCGGAGGCTGGTGAAGAAGGTGCGGATGTCGGCGAGGAGGAGGTCGGGTTCTTCCAGGGCGGCGAAGTGGCCGCCCCGGTCTACGTCGGTCCAGCGGGTGATGGTGTTGGAGGTCTCGCAGTACCGACGGATGGCCACGTCGTGGGCGAGGGCAAGGACAGCGGTGGGCACGCCGGAGTTGGGGCGTGGTGCCCACGAGCGCGGCTGGGCGTAGCCGATGTACGCCGCCGTCCCGCCGGTGCCGGTGAGCCAGTAGAACATGACGTTGGTGAGCAGGCGGTCGCGGCTGATGATCTCGTCGGGGAGCTTGTCGGCGGGGTACGTCCAGGCCTTGAACTTGTCCATGATCCAGGCGAGCTGCGCGACCGGCGAGTCAACCAGCCCGTACGCCAGCGTCTGCGGCCGCGTCGACTGGATCGAGATGTAGCCGAACTCGTCCTTCATGAACTGCCCGATTCGCGCGATCCGGTCCTGCTCCAGCGGAGTCAGCGTCTTCACCTCCTCCTCGGACAGCTGCAGCGGCGGCAGGTTCGTCCCGCCGTTGGCGTGTACGCCGACGACCCGCTCCGGAGCCGCGCGTCCCACCTCGGGTGAGACCGAGCCGCCGAGGTCACCGCCTTGGACGCCGTACCGGGAGTACCCGAGCTCGGCCATCAGCGCGGCCCAGACCCGGCCGATTCGTGGGAAGGTCCAATCACCGTCCGCGGTCGGGCCGGAGAACCCGAACCCGGGCAGCGACGGAATCACCACATGGAAGGCGTCGGCCGCCGACCCGCCGTGCGCAACCGGGTCGGTCAGTGGGCCGATCAGGTCCAGGAACTCGACGATCGACCCGGGCCAGCCGTGCGTGAGCAGCAACGGCAGCGCATCGGGCTCGGCGGACCGGACGTGGATGAAGTGGATCCGCTGACCCTCGATCTCCGCGACGAACTGCGGATACGAGTTCAGCTCCTTCTCGGCCGCGCGCCAGTCGTACGACGTACGCCAGTAGTCGACCATTGACGACAGCCAGGACACCGGGACGCCAGTCGACCAGTCGTCGCCGGGCAGCGGCGTGGGGAAGCGGGCACTCGCCAGCTTTGCGGCCAGGTCGTCGAGTGTGCTCTGCGGGATGTCGATGCTGAACGGCTTGATCATGGCTCCAGCCTGGCATCCGGTTAGGACAGCTTCGGTCCTAACCGGATGCCACAATCAGAAGCATGATCGAAACGTCCGCACGACTGCTGAAGCTCCTCTCCCTTCTGCAGCAACCCAGGGAGTGGAGCGGCGCGGCCCTGGCCGACGAACTCGAAGTGGGAGTTCGGACGGTACGGCGGGACGTCGACAAACTGCGCAACCTCGGCTACCCCGTCGACGCCGTACCCGGGGTGGCCGGCTACCGCCTCGGCGCCGGTGCCGCGCTCCCGCCGTTGCTGCTCGACGACGAGGAAGCGGTCGCTGTCGCCGTCGGACTGCGCGCGGCCGCGACCGGCACCGTCGCGGGCACCGAGGAGTCGTCGGTGCGTGCGCTGGCCAAACTGGAACAGGTGCTGCCGTCCCGCCTACGCCACCGGATCGAGCTCCTGCAGCAGATCGCGGTCACGCCCGAGGGCGGTCCCTCGGTGCAATCCGACGTACTGCTCGCGGTCGCCGCCGCGTGCCGTGACCACTTCCAGCTCAGGTTCGACTACCGCAATCATGACGGTACGGCGAGCACCCGGCGGACCGAGCCGCACCGGCTCGTGCACACCGGGCGCCGGTGGTATCTGGTGGCGTGGGATCTGGAGAAGGGGGACTGGCGGACGTTCCGGCTGGATCGGCTGGAGCCACGGATCCCGACCGGTCCACGGTTCACGCCCCGCGACGTACCGGACCTGCGAACCACCAACCGCGGCGTCGCTTCGGGTGGCTACCGCCACCAGGCCCGCATCCTGGTCCACGCGCCGGCCGAAGAAGTTGCCGACCGCTACGGTCCGAACGTTGCCACCGTCACTCCGTTGGACGAGGCAACGACCTTGGTCGAGACCGGCGCCCATTCGCTCGAACAGCTCGCGTTGTACCTCGGGTTGCTCGGCCTCCCGTTCGAAATCCAGTCGCCGCACGAACTCGTCGACACCATCCGTGACCTGACGACCCGCCTTGCGGCCGCGCTCCCGCAGGCCTAGAGGCCGGCCAGCGAGACGCTCAGTCCGCGCGCCGCGGTGGCACCGTGACCCGGCTCAGATCCGAAGCCACCACGATCTCCCCCGCGAACTCCGCCGCAGCCTCCTCGTAGAACCGCTCCGGCTCCAGATACCGCTGCGAGAAGTGCGTCAGTACCAGCGTCCGTACGCCGCACTCCGCCGCGACCCGTGCCGCCTGACGCGCGGTCAAGTGCCCGAACCGCCGCGCCAGCTCGGCCTCCGCCGAGAGGTACGTCGACTCGATCACCAGCAGATCGGCCCCGTCCGCGAGCCGCAGCACGTTGGCGCACAACCGGGTGTCCATCACGAAAGCGAACCGCTGCCCCCGCCGCGGCTCGCTGACGTCCTCCAGCAGCACCCGCCGACCGTCGATCTCGAGAGATCCGGTCTGCTGCAGCCGATCGATCGCCGGCCCGATCACGCCGTACGCCGCCAGCTTGTCCGGCAGCATCCGCCGCCCGTCGGGCTCGATCAACTGATAGCCGAACGACTCGATCGGATGCTCCAGCCGTCGCGCCCACAACTGCCCGAACGGCCCGACCGACAGCAGACCGTCCTCCTCCACCGGCTCCTCAAGCAGCGTGGCCCGCTCGAAGAAGGAGGCGGCGTACCGCAGCCGCTCGAAGTACTGCTGCCCGGACGCCGGGTAGTGCGCCCGCACCGGATGCGGTACGTCGTCCAGCGACAGCCGCTGCACCACGCCAGGTACGCCGAGGCAGTGGTCGCCGTGGAAATGCGTCACGCACAACCGGGTGATCGCGCCGGCCGGGACGCCGGCGTAAATCATCTGCCGCTGCGTCCCCTCCCCCGGATCGAAGAGGAACCCTTCGTCGTCCCAGCGCAGTAAGTAGCCGTTCTGCGTGCGCTCACGCGACGGCACCTGACTGCCGGTCCCGAGCACGACGAGCTCACGCACGCGCCCAACAGTAGCCAAACGCCCGGAGGAAGTACTCGACCTCGGCCTCGGTCCAGATCAGCGGTGGGCGGATCTTGAGCACTCCCCCGGCCGGACCGGTCGTCCCGACGAGGACGCCGTACTCGCGCAACCGCTCCGCGAAGCCGGCGGCGTCCGGCACCTCGACTCCCACCATCAACCCCTGCCCGCGCACGACAGCCTCGGGTGCTGCGGCCGCAATGCCCGCGCGCAGCAGCTCGCCGAGAGCACCGGAACGCTCGACGAGACCGGTCTGCTCGATGACGTCGAGCACCGTGAGCGCCGCGACACACGACACCGGGTTGCCGGCGAAGGTACTGAAGAACTCGTCAACCGCCGCGAACCGCTCGGCGAGCTCCCGGCGGGTGATCAGCGCCGCGACCGGATGACCGTTGCCCATCGGCTTTCCGAGCGTGACGAAGTCCGGCGTCAGCCCGAAGTCGAGGAACCGCCACAGGTTCCGTCCGCCGCGGCCGAACCCTGCCTGCACCTCGTCGGCCAGGAACAGCCCGCCGGCCGACCGCACCTCGTCCTGCAGACCGCGCATGAAGTCGTCCGAAGGCGTCAGAATCCCCGCGCTGCTGAACACCGAATCGACAGCGAGCAGCGCAACCTGATGACCGCTGCGCCACAGTTCAGCGGCGGCGGCGCGGACCCGGGCATGGGCCTCGGCGCCGCCCTCGCCCGACCGCGGCGCCTCGAAGGTCGCGATGTGCGGTGGCCGCGCCGACGGCGGATACGTGTTGGTCGACCAGGCGGCCGTCGCCTCGCTCACCCCGTGGTACGCGAGATCCGCGACGATCGCCCCGGAGCCCCCGGTGGCCAGTCGCGCCATCCGCCAGGCCAGATCATTGGCCTCGCTCCCCGAGTTCACGAACACGCACGTGTCGAGACCGTCCGGCATCGAGGCGACCAGCCGCTCGGCCAGTTCGACCGCATGCGGATGCAGGTAGCGGGAGTTGAGGTTGAGTACGGCGGCCTGCCTCGAGATCGCCTGGACCACGGCCGGATGCGCGTGGCCGACCACCGGAACGTTGTTGTAGGCATCGAGATACCGCCGCCCGTCGGCAGTGTGGATCCAGGCCCCTTCGGCCCGGACCGGCTGCAACGGTTCGCGATAGAACAGCGGCGAGAGGTCACCGCCGAGCACGGCCTTCCGCCGTACCAGCAACGCCGGATCCGCGGTCGTGGTCACCCGCAACGTCCCGCAGAGCCGGTGGAAGCGACCGGCCAACTCGACCCGGTCGAGGTCGGCGAGTTCGTCGAGGACGCGCCAGCTACCCGAAACCAGGCTGGTCAGGTACTCCTCGTTCTCCGGGTACAACGGGGCCCGCCAGGCCGAGATCAGGATGCTCGCGACGCAGCGGGCGAGCACCAGCTCGCCGAGGACGTCCACCTCCGCGGGCTCCAGCGGCAGCTCCCGCTGGTAGGCGTCGAGGAACTGCCGAGCGTCGCTCCACAGGTCGTCGGACTCACGCAGCAGAGACGTCAGACTGATCGCCAGGTCGGCGACCCGGGCGGTGTGATGCATGTCGCCGAAGTCGATCACGCCGGTGATCCTGTCGGCAGTCATCAGCACGTTGCTCAACGTCACATCGCCGTGAAACACCGACGACGGCAACCCTTGAGTCGCCTCCGGCAGCCTGGCGAATCGATCCGTCAGCGCCTGCAACAAGGCCTGGCGATCGACGTCCGGCACGTGCTCGACGTACCGCTGGAGGCTGCTGACCAGTCGCGGATCCCAGTCGAGCCGCCGGTACGCCGCCGGATGGCCGAAGCTCTCCAACGCCTTCGCGAGCCGTGCACACACCGCACCGAACTCGCCCGGGAACCACGACGGCAACGCGGTCAGATCGCCGACGTCACCCGGCAGTGTCGTGATCACCCGGACCTGATGCATCCGGCCGTCGTTCGCCCGCAGCACGGTGACCGGGCCGCCGGCCGTCGCCGGCAGCACCCGCGGAATCGGGAACCCTGGATCGACGAGCTCGACATGCCGCATCGCCGCACACTCCATCGCGATCTGGCTGCTGTCGTCCCCGGAGTTCGAGACCTTCACCACCCACCGCGCCGTGCCGCTCTCGGCCAGGAAGTTCCGGTCCCGCTCACTCCGCAGCTCGGTCAGGACGGCGTCGACGCCGTACTGCTGCCGCAACAGCCGATCGACCAGCAGCACGTCGACCTCCGGCGGATCCGCCACCATGCTCGGCGTCCGCTCCGGCATCACATCCATGACGTCTCCTCGGCGAAACCCGGATCAGGGCAGGACGAGCGGGCCGGCCTCGATCAGCAGCGACGGTACGACGACGCTCTCCATGAACGTCTGGTCGCAGCGCTGCCGCTCCGCGCCGACGCCGATGACCGCGTTCAGCACGTCCTGCATCCGGAACGTGAACCGCAGCTGCGGATGCCAGCCGACGAGCTCACCGCCCTCGGTCCAGTACGTCGCATCGCGCGTCGTGCCGGTCACCAGCGTCTCCTTCGGGTGCAGGACGCGCAGGTAGTCGAGGCGGTTGACGACCAGGCCGCTGCCGCACTCGGCGAGCAGCTCGTCCTCACTCGACGTACCGGCATCGAGCAACAGATGGGACGGCACCGGATCACCGCCGAACCGCCAGCCGTCCGGCACCGCGTGTCCCGTCGGTACGCCGTCCGTCAGGCCGGCCCGCCGCAGGTCGGACACCAGCCCGACCAGGACACCGTTCTCGAGCAGTGGTGTCCGGCGGCGGACGTTGCCCTCAGCATCGAATCCGCTCGGCAGACCGTCAGCAGCGCAGCCGTCGTCGACCAGCGTGACCAGCTCGCTCGCCACCTTCTCGCCCAGCCGCCCGGAGACCGCGGATCGACCGGTCGCATAGGCGTTCGCGCCGAGGACCGCATAGCCGTACGTCGCGATGAGTGCGTTGGCAGCTTGTGGTTTCAGGAGCACACGGCAGGTTCCGTGCCGGGCGTCGACCGTCGGCAACGGGCGAAGCGCGTCGCGCAGTCTCCCCGGGATCTCGTCGACGGGGATCCGGTCGGCGTCGCGGTGCATCAGCTTGACACTCGCGGACCGGCCGTCCTGCTCGGCGATCGCCTGGATCGATGCCTTGGTCAACGTCTCCGAACGGAGCAATCCGGTGGAGTCGGCAACCACCCGGTCCAGCACGTCGAAGCGAATCGCCCCACCGAGCTTGGCAACCGGATCGAGGCCGTCGCGGACCGTCGCGAACCAGCGATGCCGGACCGCCGGGTCGGACTCGAGAACCGACGCGGCAGCCGGGATCCGCGGCGTCGGCGCCGAGCGGTCGGCGCCGAGCGGCAGCTCACCGTCGGGCCCGGCCGGCAGGTCGCCCAGCGCCGCATGCAAGCGCTCGGCGAGCCCGCGCACAGCCTCCGCGTCGAGGGTCTCCAGGGAACCTGCGACCGAGCGCCCGTTCCGGGTGATCCGGGCCCGGACCCGCAGCCGCCGCTCGCTGTGCTGCGCGGTGATCTCGGACTCGGCGTACCGCAACAGGTCGGCGTTCTCGCCGAGGACGTCGATGCGGGTGCCGTCACCGAGGATCTCCAACGCCTGCCGGACCAGTGATTCCTGGATGCTCATCGTCCCACCTGTACGTTCTGGAAGCGGCCGGGAACCGTGCCGTGGCCGAGATGCGCCACCTGCAACGGTTCGCCCTTGTTGCAGGACGGGACGCCGTGCACCTTCCACTCGTCCGGTCCACCGAGCGCGTCGAGACTGCCCCAGAACGTCGGGGTGTCGCTCTGGTACGTGCAGTTCTTCAGCAGCCGCCCGAGTTTGCCGTCGCGGATCTCCCAGCCGAGCTCGGTCTGGAAGCGGAAGCTCATCCGCTGGTCGTCGATCGAGAAGCCCCGATTGGTGTCGACCAGGATGCCGCGCTTGGTGCCGGCGATCATCTCCGCCAGCGAGGACTCCCCCGGCTCCAGGCAGATGTTGGTCATCCGCACCAACGGCAGCCGTTGCCAGCCGTCCGCGCGCGCCTGCCCGGTCGACTCGAGTCCGAGCGCACCGGCGTACTCGCGGCTCGTCATGTACCCGACGAAGATGCCGTCCTGCACCAGGTCGGTGCGCTGCGCCGGCACGCCTTCGTCGTCGTACTTGAACGAGCCGAGCGCACCGGGGATGGTCGCGTCGGCGTAGGCGGAGACGATCGGCGTACCCCAGCGGAAGTTGCCGCGCCGCTCCGGGGTCGCGTACGTGCCGCCGGCGAGGCTGGCCTCGGTACCGAGCGCGCGGTCGGCCTCCATCGGGTGGCCGGCGCACTCGTGCAGAACCATCGCCAACTGGTTGCCACCGGCAATCAGCGTGGTGATCTCGTCCGGGCACTGCGGCGCGGTCAGCAGCGCCACCGCCTCGGACGCGACCCGGGCCGCGTTCTCCACCAGGCCGAGCGAAAGCACGTGCTCGTAGCCCGCCAGAGCGAAGTCGCCGCGCTGACCGCGGATCTGCCGCGGCACGCCTTGCGGGAACGAGCGGCGCTGGACGTCGTTGCCGTCACCCGCGTTCACCATCAGGCCGCCGCCGCTCTCGGTCAGGGTCTGCTCGATCAGCGCGCCCTCGGTGTTCGCGAAGACCTTCTCGTCGCGGTAGAAGTCCATCGACGCTTCGATCTGCTGCACCAGCGGGCCCGCCGTCGACGCCTCCTTCACGGCGGCGGACAACAGGTCGAGCTTGGTCGACAAGGCGACCTGAAACGGATCCACCTCCAGGGGTGAGACCCACGTGTCACGGGTGGTCACCGGCGTCCCCAGGGCGACGTTCCCGCCGCCACCGGCCGCGCGGGCCTGGCCGACCGCCTGCGACACCACGGCGTCCACCCCCTGCGGGTCCAGCCGGTGTGTCGCGGCGAAACCCCAGCGGCCGCCGATCAGGACCCGCAGCCCGAGGCCGAGTGAGTCGTCGTAGTTCACCTCGCCGGGTCCGTCGAGCTCGACGAGCACCTGCTCGTGGGTCCGGCGAACGACGCGGATGTCGCCGTACTGGACGTCGTTGGGCAGCAGGCCGAGCACCACCTCTGCGAGATCACGGGATGCAGTCACGAAGGACCTCCGAATCGAGGTTGGGGGAACGGGCGCCACTGTCCAGCACTGTAGCAGTCACTACGAGATTCTGTGAAGACGTTGTGTTTGCTACAGAACCGCGGATCACCGCTTCGGGCGGACGTCGATCGCGAGGCTGATGCTGAACGCGGCCACGACCAGGGCCCCGCCCAGCAGCGTCAGTCCGGTGTCGCCGAAGACGCCGGCGGTCATCGCCACGAACAGCACCACCAGCGCGAGCACCACCGCGGCTGCGATCTTCCAGTCGTCACCGATGACGAAGTCGTACCAGAACTGGCCGAATGCCTTGAGAAACTTCACTTCTGCACCTCCACAGGTACGGCGGGAGTCGCGGGCGCGGGCTTGCGCAGCGCCGCGACGAAGATCCGGCTGAGCACCAGCCACGCGGCGATCAGGACCAGAATCATCAGGTCGTGCCCCGGCCAGTCGAGACTCTCGCGGCCGACCCGGAAGATGCCGATCCCCTCGACTGCCCAGTACGTACCGAACGACGCCAGCAGCAGACCGACGCCGTACTTGAGCAGATTCTCGTTGATCATCGACAGCGGCCGGCGCAACGCGATCGCGACCGCGAGCACGATGACCACCGCGGCGATCGCACCGAGGCTGGCGCCCGGGATGTTGCCGGCGTTCAGCCCGAAGGTCAGCACGATGAAGACAACCTCCATGCCTTCCAGGAACACACCCTTGAACGACACCATGAACGCGAACAGGTCCAGCCCCCGCGCGGTCTCGCCGGCCGCCTTCGCCGCCTCGACCTCCTCGCGGTAGATCGCGTCCTCGTCGTGAATCGCCTTCCGGCCGGACGAGCGGAGAATCGCCTTGCGCAGCCACTGCAGCCCGAAGATCAGCAGCAGTCCGCCGATCGCCAACTGCAAGGCCGATTCCGGCAGCCAGGTCGCGAGCGCGTACCCCGCCGCGACGGTGACCACCGCGAGGGCGCCGAGCGCCGCGAACGTCCCGGCCAGCGCCGATCGCCAGCTCCGGGTGTACCCCATCGCCATCACGATCGTGGTCGCTTCGACCATCTCCACGAAACACGCGACGAACGTCGCGATGATGAGCCCCCAGGTTGCCGCGTCCATCACTCACTTCCTTCAGCTAGATGCAACATATGCTTCATGAAACGATAGTTACACAGCTTGAGGAGTGTCAACGACACGGTCCAGAACGGCAAAACACCCGAAATCCCCGCAGAACAAGGGCAGACCGAAGCGCCCGATCCACTCAGGGAGGCGGTCGGGCGCTTCAGCCGGGAGGGGGCGAGATGTTCAGTGCAGGGCGGCCGCCAAGCTCGCCGACGAGATGTTGGCGCCACAGGAGACGATCGCGACCCGCTGCCCACGCAGTTCGGTACGGCGGGCGCGCGCGGCGGCGAACGCCAGCGCCGCCGATCCCTCGATCAACTGATGCTCAGTGTCGATCACGGTCCGCAGGGCATCCGCGATCGCGTCCTCGTCGACCAGGATCCAGTCGTCGACCAGGTCACGGCACAACGGGAACGTGATCGAGCCCGGCTCCACGCTGCCGGCCGTCCCGTCGGACAGCGTGTCCCCGGCATCGACGAGCACGATCTTCCCGGCCCGTACGGACGCCGCCATCGCGTCGTCCCGCAGCGGCGCGGCGCCGTACACCTTGATCCCCGGGCGGTGCTTCTTGAGGACGGCGGCGACACCGCTGATCAGTCCGCCGCCGCCGACCGCGACCATGACCGCGTCCAGCGGTGCGCCGGCCAGCTGTTCGAGGATCTCGACCGCGAGCGTTCCCTGCCCGGCGATCACGTCCGGGTCGTTGTACGGCGGGACGTAGGTCAGCCCGTGCTCCGCGGCGAACGCCCGTGCCTTCGGCTCGAGGACCCCGGAGTCGTTGCCCTCGGCCCGTAGTTCGAGACCGAACCGGCGGAGCGCCGCAACCTTGCTCGGCGATGCGTTCTCCGGCAGGTACACGATTCCCCGGCCGCCCAATGTCGCGAGCGCGTTGCCGACGCCCAGACCGTGGTTGCCGGTGGAGGCGGTCACCACGCCGGCCTGCCGCTCGGCATCGGTGAGCGTAAGCAGTTTCGCCAGCGCACCGCGGGCCTTGAACGACCCCGTGCGCTGCAGGTGCTCACACTTCACCAGCACCTCCGCGCCGAGCTCGTCGCTGAAGGCGTCGAACCGCACGAACGGCGTGAGCAGGAGATGCGCCCGCAGCCTCGGGGCCAGCCGCTCGGACCGCGCGGCGACCTCCTGCCAGCTCAGCGACTCGGTCACGTCGCCACAGCCAGCTGCGCGCGCAGCCCGGCCCGGAGCGGGATACACATCGGCTTTCCGCTGACCGGATGCGGTACGACCTTGGACTCCACGCCGAAGACGTCGCGGATCGTGTCGCAGGTGAACACGTCTTCGGGCGGGCCCTCGGTCACCAGTGCGCCGGACTTCATCACGAACACGTGATCGGCGTACTCGGCGGCCATGTTGAAGTCGTGCAGCACCATCGCCACCGTCTTGCCCTGCTCCTGATTCAACTGGTGCAGCAGGTCCAGCACCTCGAGCTGGTAAGCGACGTCGAGGTACGTGGTCGGCTCGTCGAGCAGGATCAGGTCGGTCCCCTGCGCGAGACAGAGCGCGATCCACACCCGCTGCCGCTGGCCTCCGGACAACTGGTCGACGTGCTGGTGCCGCAGTTCGGCCGTCCGGGTGACATTCATCGCCCATTCGACGGCCTCCTTGTCGGCGGCGCTCGGCACCTTCAGCGAGGCCCGGTGCGGGTGCCGGCCGAACCAGACCAGATCCTCGACCGAGATCGACTCCGGTGTGACCAGCACCTGCGGCAGGATCGCGAGCAGCCGGGCCACCTCCTTGGTCGAAGTGTCCTGGATCGACTTGCCGTCCAGGATCACGCTGCCCTTGGCGGGCGGGAGCAACCGGGCCAGGGCGCGCAGCGCGGTGCTCTTCCCCGAGCCGTTCGGCCCGATCAGCACGCTGACCTTCCCGTCCGGGACGGTGAGCGTCAGATCCTCGGCGATCACTCGCTGGTCGTACGCGAGCTCCACGCCCTGTGCCTGCAGACGCATGGCGTTCTCCTACTTTCCGGTCTTCACGAGCAGGTAGAGGAAGTACGGCCCGCCGACGACCGCTGTCACCAGTCCGGCGGGGATCTCGAGCGGGGGCGCCAGGCCGCGGCCGATCATGTCGGCGCTCAGCATCAGCAGGACGCCGAACAACCCGGCCGCGGGCAGCGAGGCGAGGTGCCGGCCGCCGAACACCCGCCGGGCCATGTGCGGGGCGATCAGGCCGACGAAGCCGATCGTGCCGGAGACCGCAACGGCCGCGGCGGCGAGCGCGACCGCGAACAGCAGCAGTGTCCGCCGAGTCCGTTCGACCGGCTCGCCCAGTCCGGCCGCGAGGTCGTCACCGAGGCCGAGGACGTCGAGCTTGCGGGCCCAGACCACGATCAACGGGACCAGCACCACGACCCACGGCAGGATCTCGAACACGGCGCTCATCGACCGACCGAACAGACTGCCGGTCAGCCAAATCAGCGCCGCGCTGACGTCGAGCGGGTTGCGCACCAGCAGGAAGCGGATGCCGGCCTCGAACGCCGCACTGACCGCAATTCCGACCAGTGCGATCCGGACCGGCGTCGCGCCGCGGCGGTACGCCAGCAGATACACCAGCGCCGCCGCGACCAGGCCACCGGCGAAGGCGGCCGGTACGACGGCCAGCACCGGCAGCCCGGGAAGCACCAGCAGCGTGAGCATGCCCGCGAACCCGGCACCCTTGGTGACACCAACGATGTCGGGAGCAGCCAGCGGGTTGCGGATCACGCCCTGCATGACACCGCCGGAGACCGCGAGCGCGATCCCGACCAACCAGGCCAGCAGAACCCGCGGCAGCTGGAACTGCACGACGATCTGCGCCGCCTGATTGCTGGTGTCGCCGATCAACGCCCGGAACACGTCACCCATCGACACCTCGGTCGCGCCGACACTGAGACTGTAGAAGCTCAGGACGAGAGCGAGGACGCCGAGCGATCCCATCAGGACGCCGGGATGCTTCTGTGCCAGCGACGTCCGGTGGACGGGCCGGGCGACCACGGCGGCGCTCATGCGGAACTCACCTTCTGCCGGCGGGCGAGGTAGACGAAGATCGGTGCGCCGATGAGTGCGGTGACCACACCGGCGGGCACCTCGAACGGCGGCTTGACGAAGCGGGACAGGATGTCGGCGTACAGCACCAGGACGGATCCGCCCAACGCGCACAGCGGGAGCAGGGCGGTGTAGCTGGAACCGACCAGCCGGCGCATGATGTGCGGAACGATCAGGCCGATGAAGGCGACCGGCCCGGCCACCGACACCGCGGCGCCGCACAGCACGATCACCAACGCGGATCCGAGCATCCGGGTCCGCTCGACGTTCTGCCCCAGGCCGCGGGCCATGTCGTCGCCGAGCGCCAGCAGGTTCAGCGACCGGGCCATCGAGAACGCACCGATCAGCCCGACCACCAGCCAGGGCAGCAGATTGCGGATGTCCTGCCAACCCGCGAAGTTCACGCCGCCGACCAGCCAGAACAGCACGCTGTCGGTGGAGTTCTCGTCGAAGATGATCAGCACCTGGGTGAGCGAGACCAGCAGGCTGGTCGCCGTCACACCGGCCAGGGCGAGCCGGACCGGACTGACCCGGCCGCGTCCCGAACCGGCCAGCAGCATTACCGCGACACCGGCCGCGGCCGCGCCGCCGAAGGCGAGCAGGATCGTCGGCGCACCCGCCAGCGACGGCGCCACGGTGATCGCCAGCACGACGACGAACACCGCACCGGCGTTCACACCCATGATCTCGGGCGCCGCCAGCGGGTTCGCCGCGACCGCCTGCATCAGCGCACCGGCCACCGCCAGGGCGGCGCCGACGCAGAGCGCCAGCACCACCCGCGGCATCCGGATCGACTGGATGATCAGCGCGGTCGAGTCCTCCGCGGAGAAGATCGCGCCGGGGATCCTCGACAGTGGAATGCGTTCACTGCCGATTGACAGCGCCCACAACACGCCCGCCACGATCAGCACCAGCGTCGCCAGGGACACCCACGTGACCCGCTGCTTGCTGGTGACGATCCGGGGCCGTTTGTGCGCGGCGTCCTCGGCTCGTTCGGGCTTCGCGCCCACGGTCAGGGACATGTCACTTCCCGTAGAGGAGTTTGACGGCGTCCTGGGCGACGACCTCGGCGGAGATCAGGCCGCGCGAGCGGGACCACTCGTTCGCGTCCACGTCGTAGCTGGCGTTGTTCTGCACCGCGGGCACCTGCTTCCACAGCGGACTCTTCGCCCAGGTGTCGCGCAGCGTCGGCCCCTTGTTGGCGCCGATGAACATGATGTCCGGCTTGGCACTGACCAGCGTCTCCAGCGTCAGCGACACCGACGCGTCGGAGCCCTTGTCCGGCAGCGCCGTGTCGATGCCGATCGCGGCCAGGACGCCGGGGGTGTAGGCACGCGGCGGGAAGCCGGTGAAACTCTTCTCGGCGGTCCGGACGAACAGCGCCTTGCGGCCGTCGTCGGCCGGGATCTTGCTCTTCAGGTCGCTCATCAGCTGGGCGTGCTGGGTGAGCCGTTGCTTCATCGCGTCACACTTGTTCAGCGCGATCGCCGTCGACATCTCGCTGTCCAGCACCTGCTGGTAGTTGCCGTTCAAGCTCGGGTAGGCGATTGTCGGCGCGATCTTCGACAGTTGGCCGAGGATCGCCTTGTGCCGGCCGGAGTCGGCGACGATCAGGTCGGGCTTCAGCGCGGTGATCACCTGGATGTTCGGCGTCGCTCGCAGGCCCACCGACTTGTACTCGCCGACCTTGTCCCGCAGCGCGGCGATGATCCGCTCCGGTTGGTTGTCGTCGGCAACGCCGACCGGGGACATGCCGACCGCGACCAGCGCGTCGACGAATGAGTACTCCAGCGCGACGACCCGCTCCGGGTCGCCGGTGATCGTGGTGTCGCCGGCGTCGGACGTGATGGTCCGCGTCGGCTTGCCGCATTCGTCCAGGTTGACGTCGGAGCTGACGCCGGGCGCGGCGGCGGCCCGGTCCGCGTTCGGCGCTGCCCCCGCAGCCGGCGACGTGGACGAGGCAGTGGTCCCGCAGGCCGCCAGCAGGGCGGCCGTGCAGGTCAGGGTCAGTACGGCGAGAACGCGCCGTGAGCGGGAGGCGGAGAAGGACATGACATGTGCTCCTCGAGACTAAGGATGCGGGGGAGGGTCAGCGGATCCCGGCGAACGACGCTCCCGGAGCGGGAACGTCCGGACGGTCCTCGGCAGCGGGACCGTCGTACAGGTTCCAGGGGACCTGCTGGTAGCTGTTCGAGCAGGGCACACCGTGGGTGAGGTGATAGGTGCCCGTCGTCAGGTCGACCAGGCTGGACACGACGGTGATGCAGCGGTCGAGCTCGTGCCGGCGCGGATCGGCGTGCTGGCAGACGGCGTCGGGGTGGCCGAAGTGGTCGGTCATCGCCGCGCGCACGGTCGCGCGGACGGCGTCGTCGGAGGTGCCTTCGGAGCGGAGCCGGGACAGCCCGGCCTCCACTCGCGGCACCCGGTAGAGGGAGTCGACCGAGAACGGGCGGTAGCGGTCCTCGATCTGCGGCGGGACGAACGCCTGGAAGTGGTTGCCGTGCACCAGCAACCCCTCCGTCGGGTACATCCAGCCGTGCCGGCCGGGCGTGGTTTCGACGTCGATGGCGAAACCGTCCCGGTGGGTGAGCAGGAGGTTGCTGGACAGACTCTGGCGGGCGTCGAAGACGGCCTTCAGCGCGTCGTGGAAGTCCCAGCTCTCCAGGACCTTGCGGCGGACCGCGGCCCCGGGGACACCCAGGCCGCGGCCGAAACCGGCGCCGAGACCGTTGGCGTTCAAGGCGATCCCGGCCGAGTTCGCTCCGTGCCGCGCGACCTGGCCGGCCTCGACCTGGCAGATGATCGTCGGCTTGCCGGGCTGGGCGATGCGCAGCACCACGATGGTGTCGGCGGTGCCTTCCCACAGGTCCCAGTTCTGGCCGGCCAGCGTGTGCCCGAGTGCGTTCGCCGCGGGCAGCACCGCGAACGACGTACAGCCCTCGTCGTCCTCGTCGCCGTCGGAGTCGGTGTCGAAGGGGTTGCCGGCGGTGAGCTCACCGCGGGTGTTCAGCGCGAGGATCTCGTCGAAGCGCCGGCCGGAGCCCTCGGCGATCCCCCGCAGTTCGGGGAGCAGGTCAGGTGTGTAGCCCTCGATGATCGGGATCCAGGCGTGCGCTCGGTCCTGCACCTGCGACCAACTCAGGCCGGTCCGTCGCGCCACCGACTCGGCATAGAACGCCGCCGATGCGGCGATCTGCTCGCGGACCGCCTCGCCGTACTGCCGGCCGCGGTCCCGCGGGTCCGGTGCCGAGATGTCGATCGTTGCAATCACGGATACTCCCGGTAGAAGTGGACTCAGACCGCTACCGCCGCCCCGACGACGGCTGCCCGTTGTGTTTGCTACGGATATTCATTTGACGGTAGTGATCGCTACAATCGCTGTCAACGGGTTCGCGAAGTTCGCGGATGAAAAGATGGCTCTCTTCGGACCTACGGAGGACGCTCGTGACCACAGCTGAGGCCAAACCGCCGACCCTGCAGGAGCGCGTTGCGGCACGCCTTCCCGACCTCACCGCGACCGAGCGGAAGGTCGCCGAACACCTGGCCGCCCACCCGCAGCAGGCCGCGTTCTCCTCCGCCGAGGAGCTCGGCCGCGCGACCGGCACCAGTGACGCCAGCGTCGTGCGCACGGCGAAGGCGCTCGGGTACGACGGGTTGCCCGGCCTGAAGCGTTCGCTCCAGGGGCAGCTGCAGACGCTGCTCACGCCGGCCAACCGGCTCAGCGCGAGCCTGGAGTCGTTCGGCAAGGAAGGCCCGGAATCGTTGCTGCGCGCGACCCTGCGCGATCACATCGAGCATCTGACGCTGGCCGAGCAGAACATCGACACCGACGCGTTCCGGCGCGCGGTGGAGCTCGTCGACCAGGCCCGCGAGACGGTCGTCTGCGGGTTCGCCGGCCTGGACGGAGTGTCGGAGTACATCGCCACCCACCTGACCCGGATCGGGCACCGGGCCCGCGTCGCCAGCGACACCGGCTACCGGCTCGCCGACCGGATCCTGCTGCTCGAGCCCGACGACGTCGTGGTCGTGATGGCGCACAACCGGTTGATCCGCGAGTCACGGGTGATCATCGACCACTGCCGCGAGGCCGGTGTCCCGGTCATCCTGGTCACCGACACGCTCGGCGAGGCGCTGCGGGACGAGGTCGAGGTCGTCATCTCGGCGCAGATGAGCCGGCCCGGGACGTTCACCAGCCAGGCGATGGTGCTGATCCTGCTGGAGGCGCTGACCATCGCGGTCGCCGCGCAGGACCGTGAACGCGCCCTGGCGAACACCGAGCGGATGCGGCAGCTCCGTGAGGACCTGAACGGCTACCTGCTCGCCGACGAGACCGCGCTCGGTTTCGCGCGGCCGGCCACGGACAAGCCGAAACGCAAAGGCCGGGGCTGAGGCTCAGTCCTTGCCCTCGGTGCGCTCGAAGACGTCGGCCTCGAACTCCTCCAGCAGGCGCTCACACTCGGCCACCTTGGCGCGCGCGAGTTCCTTGCCGTCGGCATCCATCCAGTCCCGGCCCTCCACCTTGGCCAGCCAGCGGCGGAGCTTCTCCAGGTCTTGGCGGATCTCCTCGGCCTCCTCGAACGTGTAGTTCTCGCGGAACCGCTCGAACTCGATCTCCTTGACGAACTTGGTCTCACACTCCTCGACGATCTCGGCGTACTCCTTGGCCGACTGCGCCCGGAAGCCCTCGACGAACTGCGCACGCACCTCGTCGTCGACCTCGGTCAGCGTGAGGAAGACGCTGGAGCCGCCGAGGTCGGCGACCCGCTCGCGCACCTTCTCCATCCCGGCCCGCAGTTCGTCGCGGTCGGGCAGCACGCACACCGCCTGCTGGACGTAGTAACCCCCGAGCCGCTTGAGCTCGCGCCACACCGCCACCCGCGCCCGGGAGGACTCGCTGGGCACCTTGTAGATGAGCAGCAGCCAGCCTTCCGGCTTCTTGGTCGAGGTACGTCGGGTCGCCATGCGCAAAGGTTACCCACCGACCTGGGCCCGCAGCCCGTCGACGAGATACGGCATCACCTCCTGCCAGTCCGCGACCAGCCCGACGTCGCAGTGCGCGAAGATCTCGGCGGCCGGGTCGGTGTTGATGGCCAGTACGGTCCCGGCCCGGCTCGCGCCGGCCAGGTGATTCAGGTTCCCGGACAGGCCGACGGCGACGTACATCCGCGGCGCCACGCTGCGGCCGGTGATGCCGACCTGGCGGCCGTGCGGCAGCCAGCCCTCGTCGGTGACCTTGCGGGTCGCGGCGAGCTCGGCGTTCAGCACGTCCTTGATCGGTTCGAGGTCGGCGTACCGGTCCGGCGGGACGCCGCGTCCGACGCCGATGACGAACTCGGCCCGGTCCAGCGCGTCGCCGTCGTCACCGGTACTGCGGTGCGCACGAGCGAGCGCGGGCTCGTCCGCGACCTCGAGGAGATGTTCGGTGAGAACACGGTCGGCGCGCGGGGTCCGCAACGGCAGCAGGCCGGTGCGCAACGTTGCGATCTGCGGCGATCCGTGGCTGATGATCTCGGCGAGCGTGCCGCCGCCCGACGGTTTCAGTCCGGCCAGCCGGGGCGCCGGGCCGGAGGTCACCGAGAGGCTGACGAGGTCGGACATCAATCCGGCGCCGAAGGCAACGGCCAATCGAGCGAGCACTTCCCGGTCCCAGGGCAGGGCCGCACCGAGGACGGCCCAGGGTTCCCAGTGGGCGATCCAGGAAGTCAGCGCTCTTGCCACTGGCCGCGGCTCCGCGCCGTTGAGCGTGACCAGCTCGTCCGCACCCCAGCGCGCCAGGTCGTCCGGTCCGTCGGGTGCACGGACCGCGACCACAGCACCGCCGACGTCCGCGGCCAGCGCCGCGGCGGCGCCCAGCAACGCCCGGGTCCCGGCGACCGGTCCAGGTCCGACGAGCGCGACCACGTCCGGACCGTGGCGTTGCGGGACCGGCACCGGCTCGGCCGCGGCACGGACCGGCGCGTCGAAGCAGCCGCGCGCGACCAGCTCGGCGATGGCCCTTGAGACCTGCCGGTCCGGCCGGCCACGGAAGATCACCGGATCCCGGGTCAGCGGCGCGGGATGCACCTGCGACACCTTGGTCGGGCTTCCCGGAAGGCCCCACGTCCCCGGCGGGAGATCGGCCGTGCTGACCAGGCGTACGGCGGCCTCGGCCGGCCACTGCTCGACCGGCATTTTCGCGGGTGGGCAGGAACGCTCGGCCACCGAGACGACCGCCGGTAGGTCGACGACGACCGACTCGGTGCCGTCGTCGTGCTGGACGGTCGTCCGGAGCCGGGTCCCGTCGGGCTCGACGGTCAGGACCGGACCGGCGTACGGCAGGCCGAGCAGCTCGGCAAGCATCGCACCGACGGCGCCGGTGCTGCCGTCGACCGAACTCGCACCGACCAGCACCAGGTCCGGTGGCTGATCCTGTAAGGCGATCGCGGCCGCCAGCGCGCGAGCGGTGACCAGACAGTCCGAACCGGCCAGCGCGGGGTCCGACAACAGCATCGCCTCGTCGGCGCCCCACGCCAGCGCTTCGCGGAGGACGTCGACGGCGGCGGGCGGTCCCATGGTGATCGCCGTACTACGACCACCGGACTCCCCTGCCAGCCGAACGGCCTGCGCCACGGCCCGGCGGCACCACGGATTCATCTCGGTGACCACACCGGCGCGCTCGAGGCGACCGTCCGCGTCGAGGCGTCCGCTGTGGTCACCCTTCGGCACCTGCTTCACCAGTGCCGTGACCCGCAGGGCCGACGGCGTCATGACAGTCCGGTCCCGACGGCGAGCCCGATCGCGAACGTGACCGCCGCGGAGAGACCGCCGAGCAGCAACTGACGGCCGCCGCCGTACCAGAACGGGCGCGCGGTGATCTTGCCGACGATGCCGCCGGTCACGATCAGGCCGACCGCGCTCAGCAGCAGGGCCGGCAGCACGCTCGAGGCGCCGAACACGAACGGGATCAGCGGGATCAGCGCACCGATCGCGAACGCGACGAACGACGAGCCGGCCGCGATCCACGGCGACGGCAGGTCGTTGGGGTCGACTCCGAGCTCCTCGCGGACATGGGTGTCGAGGGCGACGGCCGGGTCCTGGGTCAGCTCGCGCGCGACCTCGGCGGCCAGTTCCGGCCGCAGCCCCTTGGCCTCGTACATCATCGCCAGCTCGCGTTCCTCCTCGGCGGGATGGATCTCCAGCTCGCGCTTCTCGACGGCGATCTCGGCCTGCATCAGCTCGGTCTGCGAGGACACCGAGGTGAACTCGCCGGACGCCATCGAGCAGGCGCCGGCGACCAGACCGGCCAGGCCGGTCATCAGCACGATCTTTCCGGACGCCCCGCCGCCGACCACACCGGCGACCAGGGCGAAGTTCGAGACCAGACCGTCCATCACGCCGAAGGTGGCGGGCCGCAGCCAGCCGCCCGTGACATCGCGATGGGAGTGGTGGATCTCAGGGGTACGTTCCGCGACTTCGGCGGTCATCAAGCTGTCCTTCCGCACTGAGGTGAGCCTTGGCTTGCCAAGGTTTGCGTAACCTTAGTTAAATTGCATCACCTGTTACATAAGCTTACTCGCTACGCCGACGGCGTCGCAACGGCGCCGCGGTCGGCGGCTGAGAGATGCGCCACGGTCACCCCGGTCGCGGTCATCGTCCGGGTCACCGCACGCCCGCCGTACACCCAGTAGATGGTCATCTCGCCCGCCCCGCGGTTGATGAACTGGTGCGGGACGCCGGCCGGCACCCAGGTCGCGTCCCCGGCCTCCAGGTCGACCCGCTCGCCGTCGATCACCGCGGTCGCCTGGCCGGAGAACACCAGCACCGACTCCTCCACGTTGTGCGAGTGCATCGGGATCCGGGTGCCGGGCGCGAAGGTCGTCGTGCCGGTGGTGATCCGGTTCGCATCGCAGTTCCACGCACCGGCGTACGGCACGGTCCGGACGCCGCTGCCGCGATCGAAGACCTCGACCTCGTCGGGCCGGATCACCAGCCGCGGCGCCGGCTGCGCCGACCACACCGTCTTGGTGTTCATGAACTCGCGCATCCCGTGCGCGCCGAGTTCGCGGCCGTAGCCGCTGTTCTTGATGCCGCCGAAGGGCAGCCGCGGGTCCGAGGCGACCATCGCGTTGACGAAGACCGCTCCCGCGTCGAGCCGCCGGACCAGGCCGCCCGCGCGCTCCGGCGCGGTCCACAGCGAGGCGCCGAGGCCGAAGTCGGTACGGTTCGCCAGGCGGATCGCGTCGTCGGCGTCGCGCGCCCGGACGATCGCGGCAACCGGACCGAACGTCTCCTCGTCGAACGCCGCCATCCCCGGCCGCACCTGGTCGAGCACCGTCGGGCGGTAGTAACAGCCCGGATCGATCTTCGCGCCGCCCCGGAGCAGTACGGCGCCGGCGTCGACGCTGCGGCGTACCTGGTCGTGCAAGGTGTCGCGGAGACTCTCCCGCGCGAGCGGGCCCATGGTTGTCCGGCGGTCGCGCGGATCGCCGACAACCAGGTCGTCGACCGCGGCGCAGAACCGCGCGACGAACTCGTCCGCAACCGCTTCCTCGACGATCAGCCGCTTGGCGTTCACGCAGCTCTGACCGGCGTTGAGGAACCGCGCCCGCACCGCTGTCGTCGCGGCCGCGTCCAGATCGGCATCGGCGAGGACGACGAACGGATCCGATCCGCCGAGTTCGAGGACCTGCTTCTTGAGCGCCTGCCCGGCCTGGGCTGCGATGATCCGGCCGACCTCGGTCGACCCGGTGAACGTCACCGCGGCGATCCGGTCGTCCGCGATCAGACCGGACACCTGATCAGTGCCGACCAGCGCGACCCCGACCAGGCCGTCGGGCGTGCCGGCGTCGCGCAGGACCGACTCGATCGCGAGCGCACACCGCGGGACGTTGTTCGCGGGCTTGAGGATCGCGCCGTTGCCCGCGGCAAGCGCCGGCGCCGCGAACCGGAAGAACTGCCAGAACGGAAAGTTCCAGGGCATCACCGCGAGCACAACACCGAGCGGCTCGTACTCGATCCGGCTCTCTGCGGTGACCTGCTCCGGAGCGAGGAAACCGGCGGCGTTCGTCGCGTAGTACTCGCAGGTGAGCGCGCATTTCTCGATCTCGGCCTCGGCCTCGGTCAGCGGCTTGCCCATCTCGGCGGAGATCACCGCGGCGAGCTCGGGGCGAGACCTGCGCAGTTGCTCGGCGATCGACAGCAACAGGTCCGTACGGCGCTCCACTTCGGTCCGCCGCCAGTGGCTCTGGGCAAGCACCGCGGCGTCGAGCAACGGGTCCGGGTCGACCGGATTCGTCGAGATGATCACAGGGAATCCCCTTCGCTGAGGCGATGCAGGACGTACGGCAGCACGCCGCCGTACCGGTAGTAGTCGTGCTCACGCGGTGTGTCGAGGCGGACGCGCAGCCGGTAGCTGCGGCCGGCCGATCGCGCGGTGGCGAAACCGTCACCGTCGAGCTCGATGTCGATCGGATGCTCGCCGGTGAGGTCGTCACCCTCCCCCGGCAGGAACTCCAGCGGCAGGATGCCGAGGCCGACCAGGTTCGATCGGTGGATGCGCTCGAACGACTGCGCCAGTACGGCGCGGACGCCGAGCAGCGCGGGGCCTTTCGCGGCCCAGTCGCGCGACGACCCGGTGCCGTACTCCTTGCCGGCGACAACCACCAGCGGGACGCCGGCCGCGCGAAACGCCGTCGCGGCGTCGTACACCGAGGTGACCTCGCCGTCGGGTCCGCGGGTGAATCCGCCCGGTCCGTCGACCAGCCGGTTCCGTAGCCGGATATTGCAGAACGCGCCGCGGACCATCACCTCGTGGTTGCCGCGGCGCGAGGCGTACGTGTTGAGTTCGGTCACGCCCTGTGCGGCCAGGTACTTTCCGGCCACGCTGTTGGGCGGGATCGCGCCGGCGGGCGAGATGTGGTCGGTCGTCACCGAGTCGCCGAGCCGGAGCAGCGCCCGCGTGCCATACAGGTCCTTCGGTTGCGGATCGAAGTACACCGGTCGCCGCAGGTACGTCGACTCGCCCCAGTCGAAGGTGTCACCCGTTGGCGCGTCCAACTGTTGCCACCGCTCGTCACCGCTGAACACGTCGTCGTAGGCGTGCTCGAAAAGCGCCGGATCGAGGACCTGCCGAAGTACGGTGTCGATCTCCTCGCGGCCGGGCCAGAGGTCGCGCAGGTATACGCCATCGCCGAGCGGCTCGGTGAGCAGGTCGATGTCGACGCGACCGGCGATCGCGTACGCGATCACGAGCGGCGGTGACGCGAGGTAGTTGAGCTTGACGTCGGACTGGATCCGGCCCTCGAAGTTGCGATTTCCGGACAGCACCGCGGCGACCGTGAGGTCGTGGCTGCGGACCGCCGCCGCGACCTCGTCGACGAGATCTCCCGAAGCGCCGATGCAGGTCATGCAGCCGAAGCCGGTCAGGTGGAAGCCGAGCTTGTCCAGGTACGGCGTAAGACCGGCCGCCGCGAGGTAGTCCATCACGACCCGCGATCCCGGCGAGAGCGTGGTCTTCACCCAGGGCTTGCGCAGCAGGCCGCGCTCGACCGCCTTCTTCGCGAGCAGACCCGCGGCGAGCATCACCGCCGGGTTCGACGTGTTCGTACAGGACGTGATCGCGGCGACCGCGACGGCACCGTGGCCGACCGTGGCCGACGTCCGCGGACCGGGTGGAAGCTCCGCGTCGGTTGCCTGCTTCGCGTCGGCCAGCGCGATCCGCTGGTTCGGGCGGCGCGGTCCGGCGATCGACGGCACGATGCCGGACAGATCGATCTCGATGTCTTCGTCGTACCGCAACGCGGTCGCGGGATCGTGCCAGAGTCCCTGCTCGCGTGCGTACGACTCGACGAGCGCGATCTTGCCGGGCGGACGGCCGGTGAAGCGGAGGTAGTCGAGGGTGCGCTCGTCGATCGGGAAGTACGCCGCGGTGGAGCCGAACTCCGGGCTCATGTTCGCGATCGTCGCCCGATCCGGCACCGGCAGCCCGGCCAGGGCGGGGCCGCTGAACTCGACCAGCTTCCCGACCACGCCGTGCGCCCGCAACCGCTCGGTGATCGTCAGCACGAGATCGGTCGCGGTCGTCCCCACCGGCAGCGCACCGGTCAGGCGGACGCCGACGACCGGCGGCAGGACCATCGAGACCGACTGACCGAGCATCGCGGCCTCGGCCTCGATCCCGCCGATCCCCCAGCCGAGGACGCCGAGGCCGTTGACCATTGTGGTGTGCGAGTCGGTCCCCAGACACAGATCCGGGAACACCGTCCCGGCGCGCTCCTCGACCACCCGGGCCAGGTACTCGAGGTTGAGCTGATGCATGATCCCGGCGCCCGGCGGCACCACCTGCAGACCGGTGAACGCCTGCTGTCCCCAGCGCAGGAAGCGGTACCGCTCGGCGTTCCGCTCGTACTCGCGGGCGACGTTCAGCCGCAGCGCGTCCGGCCGGCCGAACACGTCCGCGATCACCGAGTGATCCACCACCAGCTCCGCCGGGATCACCGGCTCGACCAGCCGCGGGTCCTTGCCACGGGCAACCAGCTCGTCGCGGAGCGCGGCCAGGTCGGCGAGCACCGGTACGCCGTTGGTGTCGTGCAGGAAGACCCGCGAGGGATACACCTCGAGCTCACCGGTCGTGCCCGGGGTCCAGGACAGCAACGCGTCGGCCGCCGTGCCGTGGCGGAGTGCGTTCTCCAGCAGGATGCGCAGGGTGCGCGGGAGGTGGTCCGGCGCGCGCAGGCGGTGGTTCATGCCAGGTCGTCGATCGTCTTCACCACGGCCGCGGCGAATTCCGCCGTACCCGCGGTGCCGCCGAGATCCGCGGTCCGGACGCCGTCGGCGACCGCGGCGCGCAGACCGCGGGTGATGGTCTCGGCCGCGGTACCGGCCCCCAGCCAGTCGAGCAGCATCGCGCCTGAGGCGATCATCGCGGTCGGATTGGCGACGCCGCGACCGGCGATGTCGGGGGCCGAGCCGTGCGCGGCCTGAGCCATCGCGCGCTCGTGGGAGGCGTTGATGGACGGCGCGATCCCGAGCGAACCGGCCAGCTCACCGGTCAGGTCGGACAGGATGTCGCCGAACATGTTCTCGGTGACCAGGACGTCGAAGTCGGCGCCGCGGCGGACCAGGTGCACGGTCATCGCGTCGATGTGGAAGTCGTCGACCTCCAGCTGCGGGTAGTCGGCGGCCACCGCACGGCAGATCTCCAGGAAGAAGCCGGTAGTGGTGCGCAGAACGTTGGCCTTGTGCACGATCGTCAGGTGCTGCCGGCGGCGCAGCGCGAGCTCGCAGGCCTGGCGGGCGATCCGCTCGATGGCCGGCCGGGTGAAGATCCCCATCGCGATCGCGACGTCCGGCGTCGGCATGTACTCGCCGGTGCCGCGGTAGGTACTCCGGTCCGCGTAGAAGCCCTCGGTGTTCTCCCGCACCACCACGAGGTCGAGTCCCGGCACGAGGGCCGGCGTACCGTCGAAGGCCTGCGCCGGGCGGATGTTCGCGAACAGGTCGAAGTGCTTGCGCAGGAAGCCACTCGGGTTCAGCTGGGCGCGGTGCTCAGCCGGGTACGACGCGGAGTCGTGCGGACCGAGCAACCAGCCGTCCAGGGTCGCCAGCGCCTCGACCGTGACGTCCGGAAGCGCGCTGCCGTGCGTCTCGATCGCGGCCGCGCCGACCGGCAGCGGCACCCAGTCGGCCGTCGCCCCGGTCGCCGCGAGCGCGGCATCGATCACCTGAACGGCCGCCGGAACGATCTCCGGCCCGATGCCGTCACCGGCCAGAACTCCGAGTCGATAGCTCATACCGGCAGTGTGAGTCGTTATAACGACTCAAGTCAATCGTTGCCGCTGCGTCGTCTCAGGCCTTGATATGCTGCGATCGCTCGCTATAACCGAGAGGAGCAGCGGTGACCAAGGCCGAACTCGCGTACGAACTCGTCCGGGAGCGCGTGCTGCGCGGCGACCTGCTGCCCGGCGCGGTGATCCCCCAGGCCGCGCTGGCCGCCGAGCTCGGCGTGAGTACGACACCTTTGCGCGAGGCGCTGCGCCGGCTGATGACCGAGGGACTCGTCGAGCTGGACGCGCACCGCGACGCCCGAGTCACCCGGCTGACCGTCGAGGAAGCCCGCGACCTGGTCGAGATCAGGCGGTCCCTCGACCCGCTGGCGGCCGCCCTGGCCGCGGAACGGCGGACCCGCGAGGACCTCGCACTGATCCGCCGGACGGCGGACGAATTACTCCCGCTGCGCGCGGATCCGGGCCCGGTCGAGTTGCTGACGCACCGCCGGTTCCATGCCGCGATCTACTCGGCGTCGCACAACGAACTGCTCGTCCAGACGCTCGACGGGCTCTGGGACAAGGCCGACCGGTATCGCCGGCTCGCGCTCGAGGACGGCCGCACCGACGAGGACCTCGACCGCACTCACTCCGAGCACCTGGCGATGGTCGACGCGATCGCGGCCGGTGACAGCCGCGCGGCCTCCGACGTCATGCTCGCGCATGTCGACGCCAGCCTCGGCGCCCGGGCCGTCGCCCGGCTGACCACTGTGGCCGCGCAGCCGGTCGATCCTTCCCCACGGGGTATCCGAGGAGTGCGCGCATGAGCTGGACCGGCTATCAGCACCGCGACACCGACGCCGCCGGCTGGACGACCTTCTGGCGCCTCGACCCTCGTGGCGAAGGCTTCGCGCTCACCGACTGGACCGGCTATCCGGACCGCCCGGGCCACCGTCTCTGGGTTCGCGCGGCCACGCCCGCCGGGGTGCGCGGTCGCTGGCGAACGTCGGCCCGCTCCGTCTGCCTCCAGGTGCGGGCGGAACATGGCATCTACACCGGAATCGCCCCCGTGGACGTGCTGGTCGACGGCACCCTGCACGCGCGCCGCGCCGTACAGGAAGGCCAGCAGCGACTGGAGGTGGACCTCGAGCCGGGTGCGCACGAGATCGAGATCTGGCTACCGCAGGCCGGCGTGATCGCGGTCCGGGAGCCGGTCTTCGACGGTACGGCCGATCCGGTCGCGACTGACGGACCGCACTGGATCACGTACGGCAGTTCGATCACGCAATGTGCCGGTGCGGACGGTCCGTCCGAAACCTGGCCGGCGCTCGTTGCTCGCCGGCAAGGATGGAATCTCCGCGCGCTCGGATTCGCGGGTGAGTGTCACCTCGACCCGATCGCCGCACGGACAATCCGCGACAACCCGGCGGACCTGATCTCGCTCTGCCTCGGCATCAACGTGTTCGGCGGCAGCACCTTCAGCGGACGGACGCTGCCGAGTGCGGTCGAGGCCTTTGTCGCCACCGTCCGGTCCGGCCATCCGGAGACGCCGATCGTCGTCATCACCCCGCTGGTCGCCCCGAACGTCGAGGGCAAGCCGAACGAGGTCGGCCTGACGCTGGACACCGTCCGCGACCTGGTGGAGCTCGGGGCGCGCCGCGATCCGGCGGTCACGGTTGTCGACGGTCGCGACATCCTCACCGCGGACGAAGCCCGGGAACTCTACGCCGACGACCTCCACCCTGGCCCGGACGGCTACCGCCTGATCGCGGAGCGCCTCGCGCCTCAGCTGGCTACTCGGTCGGCGTGAGGCTGGTCCCCAGGGCCTGCCAGTCGAGGACGGGCGCGGCCAGGTGGCTGATGGTCGCCAGCAGGCCGAGGCGGGCGGCGCGGACGGCGGGATCCTCGGCCATCACCAGGATCTCGTCGAAGAACGCGTTGACCGGCTCGATCAGCACCGACGCGGTGGCGACGAAGTCGCCCAAACCGGCCGGCGCCTGACCGATCTTCTGCACGGCCTCGTGCAGCACGACCTCGGCCGGCTCGGTCAGCTTGCTCGCGTCGTACTCGGGCGCGGTGCCTTCGGGGACGATCCGGCGGACCCGCTGCAGCACCGCGACCAGGTCGGCGAAGTCACTGTTGCCGACCAGACCCTGCAGCGTGTTCAGCGTCTCGTCCGCGACCACCGGAGCAGTTGCCAGCGGCAACACAGCGGCCACCTGGTGGTGGTCGTCCCCACGATCGAGCAGCTGCTGCTCGTACCGGCGTACGGCGAACTCCACGACCTCGTCGAGCGACGACGCCGGTACATCGATGCCTTGGGCACCGATCTCCGTGGCGGCAGCTTCGAGACCGTCCGGCAGCGTGATCGCGCGCAGCTCGGGGTGTTCGCGCAGGATCGCCACCACACCGGCGGCCGCGCGCCGCAGGGCGAACGGGTCGGAGCTGCCGGTCGGCTTCGCACCGACCGCGAACAGCCCGGCCAGCAGGTCGAACCGGTCGGCGAGCGCCAGCAATGCACCTGGAGTCGTTGACGGCACCGGGTCGCCGGCCGACCGCGGCAGCTCCATGTCGTACAGCGCCTGGGCGACCGCTTCGGTCTCGCCCGCGCGGCGCGCGTACTCACGCGCCATCGTGCCGGCCAGGCTGGTCAGCTCGACCACCATCTGCGACCCGAGGTCGAACTTCGCCAGCTCGGCGGCCCGGCGCAGCGTGCTGAGGTCGTCCTCGCCCAGCGAGACCTTCCCGGCCAGGGCCAGCGCGATCCGGCCGATCCGGCCGGCGCGGTCGGCCATCGAGCCGAGCCGCTCTTCGAACGCGAGCTTGTCCAGCTCGCCCTGCATCGACTCCAGCGGGGTCTCGAGGTCGGCGCGCCAGAAGAACGCGGCGTCCTCGTAGCGCGCCCGCAGGACCGCCTCGTTACCGGCCCGGACCACGTCCTCGTCGACCGAACCGTTGGCCACGGCAACGAAGTGCGGAAGCAACTTGCCGGCGCCGTCGCGGACCGGCAGGTACCGCTGGTGCTTGCGCATCACCGTGGTGAGGATCTCGCTCGGCAACTCGAGGTAGTCGGCCGCGAAGCCGCCGAGGATCGGCGTCGGCTCCTCGATCAGGTTGACGATCTGGTCGAGCAGCGCGGACTCGCCCTCGAAGTCGACGGTGCCGCCGACGCCCGCGGACAGCTCGGTTGCCGCAGCCACGATCGTCTCGCGGCGACGGGCCGGATCCGCTTCGATGCCGTGGATCCGGAGCAGATCCAGGTATCCCTCGGCGGAGGCGATCTCGACCTTCGGCGGCGCGGCGGTGCGGTGCACGCGCGTCGTCCGGCCGGCGGCCAGGCTGGAGACCGAGACCGGGACGATCTCGTCGCCGAGCAGCGCGACCAGCCAGCGGATCGGGCGGGTGAACGACAGCTTGGCGTCGTTCCACCGCATGTTCTTGTCCGAGCGCAGGCCGGCGACGATCTCGCTCAGCACACCGCTGAGCACCTCGGCCGCACCACGGCCCGGGTCCGGCTTGGTGACGGCGACGTACTCGACACCGTCCACGTCCAGGTCGTGCAGCTCACTCGCGTCCACGCCCTGACCGCGCGCGAACCCGGCCGCGGCCTTGGTCGGGTTGCCGTCGGCGTCGTACGCCGCCGACTTTCGGGGACCGCGGACGACGCGCTCGGCATCCGGCTCGCCCGCCTGGACCTCGGCGACGAACGCGACCACCCGGCGCGGCGTCGCGTAGGTCGTTATCCGGCCGTGCCCGAGGCGGGTCGCGGCCAGCTTCTCCTCCAGCGCCGCCTGCACGGCCTGGGCGGTCTTGGTCACCTCCGACGGCGGCATCTCCTCGGTGCCGATCTCGAAGGTCAGCTGCCGGGTCCCGCTGATCGCCGGGAACTCGGTCGGCGCGGGCGCCGCGGGCGGCAGCTCGGCCAGGCCCAGCGGGTGCTCCAGCTCGGCGCGGCGCTCGGCCCACAGCCGCGAGACCTCGCGGGCGAGCGTCCGCATCCGGCCGAACGCCTTCGCGCGCTCCGTCGTACTGACGGCACCGCGGGCGTCGAGCACGTTGAACGTGTGCGAGCAGCGCAGCACCTGGATGTGCGCCGGCACCGGGAGCCGGTCGTCGATCATCCGGCGCGCCTCGTTCGCGTACTCCTCGAACAGCCGCTTCTGCGACTCCACGTCGGCGTCGTCGAGGTAGTACTTGCTCAGCTCGTACTCCGCCTGGCCGAACGCCTCGCCGTACGAGATGCCCGGCGCGTAGGCGATGTCCTTGAAGTGCGAGACGCCCTGCAGCGCCATCATGATCCGCTCGATGCCGTAGGTGATCTCCACCGACACCGGATCCAGCGTCATCCCACCGGCCTGCTGGAAGTACGTGAACTGGGTGATCTCCAGGCCGTCCAGCCAGACCTCCCAGCCGAGGCCCCACGAGCCGGTCGCCGGGTTCGCCCAGTTGTCCTCGACGAACCGGACGTCGTGCGCGTCGACATCGATGCCGAGCGCGGTCAGGCTCTCCAGGAACAGCTCCTGCGGGTTGCCCGGGTCCGGCTTCAGCACCACCTGGAACTGGGTGTGGGTCTGCAGGCGGTTCGGGTTCTCGCCGTACCGGCTGTCGTCCGGCCGCACACTCGGCTCGACGTACGCGACCCGCCACGGCTCCGGTCCGAGGACGCGCAGGATGGTCGCCGGGTTCAGCGTTCCGGCACCGACCTCAGTGTTGAACGGCTGCACGACCATGCAGCCGCGGTCGGTCCAGTACTTCGTCAGCGCCAGCAGCGCGTCCTGCATGGTGAGCACAGCACAACCTCGAGCCGTCGGTGGGGGGTTCTCGCAGCGCAGTCTATTAGGCCCGCCACCGGTGGTTACCCGCCGACCTCACCCGGCCACGGACCGGATTGCTGTCTACTATCGGCAGGTGACGGTTGCCGAGGCACAGGGGGCGGTCGACGCGGTCTGGCGGATCGAGTCGGCGCGGATCATCGCGGGTGTGGCCCGGATCGTCCGGGACGTCGGGCTGGCGGAGGAACTGGCGCAGGACGCGCTGGTCGCCGCGCTCGAACAGTGGCCGGAATCCGGCGTACCGAACAACCCGGGCGCGTGGCTGATGGCGATTGCGAAACGGCGCGCGATCGACCTGATTCGGCGCAAGGAGACGTACCAGCGCAAGCTCGCCGAACTCGGCCACGAACTCGAGATCACCGGCGACAGCGTCGAGGACGACGTCGAGGCGATCCTCGATGACCACATCGAGGACGACCTGCTCCGGCTCGTGTTCACCGCCTGTCACCCGGTCCTCACGATGGACGCCCGGGTGACGCTGACGCTCAAGCTGCTCGGCGGTCTGAAGACCGACGAGATCGCCCGCGCCTTCCTCGCGCCCGAGGCAACAATCGCGCAGCGGATCGTGCGTGCCAAACGGAACCTGGCCAAGGCCGGCGTCGAGTTCGAGGTGCCGTCCGGGCCGGACCTGCGCGAGCGACTGCAGTCGGTTCTCGAGGTCGTCTACCTGATCTACAACGAGGGGTACTCCGCGACCGCCGGCGACGACTGGATGCGCCCGGCGCTGTGCAACGAGGCGATGCGGCTCGGCCGCCTGCTCGTCGAGCTGATGCCGGACGAACCCGAGGTGCTCGGCCTGCTGGCCCTGATGGAACTGCAGTCGTCGCGGGCGAACGCGCGGATCGGGCCGGACGGCGAACCGGTGCTGCTGCTCGACCAGGACCGCCGACGCTGGGACCGGCTGCTGATCAACCGCGGACTCGAAGGCATCGAGCGCGCCTGGGCCCTGGAAAGGCCGCCCGGACCGTACCTGCTCCAGGCCGCGATCGCCGCCTGTCACGCCCGCGCCGCGGACCCCGAGGACACCGACTGGGAGCGGATCGCGGGGTTGTACGCCGTCCTCGCGCAGGTCGCCCCGTCACCCGTGGTCGAGCTGAACCAGGCGGTGGCGATCTCGATGGCGTTCGGCCCGGAGCGCGGTCTGCAGGCCGTCGACCTGCTGGCCGACGACCCGTCGCTGAAGGACTATCACCTGCTGCCGAGTGTCCGTGGCGACCTGCTGTTCAAGCTGGGACGGCTGGACGAGGCGCGGGCCGAGTTCGAGCGGGCCGCGGCGCTCACGCGCAACGAGCGGGAGCGCACGTTGCTGCTGGAGCGCGCCGCGGCCTGCTGAAAGTCCTCTTTGCGGGCCTACTTGCGGCCTATCTACGGCCTACTTGCGGCGCCTGGCCATCCAGGCCATCGCGCCGGCGCCGAGGAGCGCAGCACCACCGACGGCAGCAGTGACCTTCGGGTGCTGCTTGCCGGTCGCCGGCAGGTTCTTCACCGCGCCGGGCACCTGCTTCATCATTTGTCCAGTCTGCCCGGCCGCACCCCTCATTCGCTCGCCGGTGTAGCCGGCGGCACCGGTGACCTTGTGACCCGCGTTCGCGGCGGTCTCCTTCATCCGGTGCGGCACGTTCAGCCGGCGGGTGAGCTCTTGCACCGTGTCGGCGAGGTGCTGGCGGGTGTACTCGAGGTCCTCGCGGAGCGTCTCGCTCTCGCTCCTCGGGTCCCGGTGTGCGGCGTTGCTGGCTGTCGAATGGGCGGTGGACTTGGTGCTGGTCATGCTGTTGTGCTCCTTCCCTCCGGCTGGTGGCCTTTGAGCGCTTCCAGGTCGTCGTGCACGCCGTCGACGGCACGTTGCGGAACGGGCGGAGCGGCACGCGCGACGTGCCGTTTGCCGAGCAGCGCGGCGATCCCCGCGATCGCGAACAACAGCACCGCGACGATCAGCGCCGACAGCCACGCCGGCAGCGCGGTCGCCAAGCCGAGCACCGCCGCGGCGATCAGGACACCGAGGCCGTACAGGGCGATCGCGCCGGCCCCGCCGAACAGCCCGGCCCCGACGCCGGCCTCCTTGCCCTTCTCCTTCAGCTCCGCCTTGGCCAGCTGTACCTCGTCGCGGACCAGTTGGCTGAGGTCGCTGGTCGCCTGACTGACGAGCGCGCCGATGGCCGGCTGCTCACCGTTCAGTCGATGCCTCGCGACGTTCACCGGGTCGCGCCGGACAACTTCCGGGCCTGTCGCCATGACCGCCTCCCGTACTCGGTTGGCGCACCGGTACCCACGCCCGGCGATCGGCACGCAGCCGAACGCGTACGACGTGATCTGCGTCACAACCTGTCGAGATGTCGCCCGCCGTACTCGACGCAGTGGTGAGATCGTCACCCATCAGGAGGAATCCACCATGGACACCGTGGTTTCGAAGGACGGCACCACCATCGCCTACGACCGGCGCGGCGCCGGACCCACGCTGGTCCTCGTCGACGGCGCGATGTGTTCCCGCACCATGGGCCCGATGCCCGAGCTGGCCGGCGTCCTCGCGGACCGGTTCACCGTCTACAACTACGACCGGCGCGGCCGCGGCGACTCCGGCGACACCGGGGAGTACGCGGTCGAGCGGGAGCTTGAGGACCTGGCCGCGGTGATTGAGGCGGCCGGCGGGTCGGCGTACGTCTACGGTTCGTCCTCCGGCGCGGCGCTGGCACTGCGTGCGGCCGCGGCCGGGTTGCCGATCGAGAAGCTGGTCGCCTTCGAGCCGCCGTACGTCGTCGACGACAGCCGCGAGCAGATTCCACGCACCTGGGTCGCCGATCTGGAGGCCCGGAAGCCGAGCGACGCGATCAAGTACTTCTTCACCCGGGGCATCGGAATGCCCGCTGTGGTCGTCGCGATGATGCGGCTGATGCCGGCCTGGAAGCGGATGAAGGCAGTCGCGCACACACTGCCGTACGACGCCCGGGTGCTCGGCGAGAATTGCTTCGGCGACCCGATGGACGCAACTCAATGGGCGTCCGTCGACCCGCCGGTGCTGGTGGTGAACGGCGGCAAGAGCCCGACCTGGATGAAGAACTCGACCCGCGCGCTGGCGGCCGCCGTACCAGGCGCCGTACACCGCGAAGTCCCGGGCCAGAATCACGTGATCAAGGCCGCGGCGATCGCCCCGGTGATCGCCGAATTCTGCGCCTGACGCCGAGTGCTCGGCGACAGCCGTCGGCAACGGATGCGACCGCGAGCTACGAAGGGCGTCCGGCGGTGTGCCGGACGCCCTTCGTCGTACTGCGGGTACTGCGGTTGCGGTACCGGGTGGATCAGGCGCCGGTGATCAGCGCGCCGGCTCCGGTCCGGGCCGCGTCGAAGCGGGCCTGGGCGTCCGCCCAGTTCACCACGTTCCACCAGGCCTTGACGTAGTCCGGCTTCACGTTCTTGTACTGCAGGTAGAACGCGTGCTCCCACATGTCCAGCATCACGATCGGGATCTGCCCGGCCGGCAGGTTGCCCTGCTGGTCGTAGAGCTGGTGCACCAGCAGCTTGCCGGCCAGCGCGTCCCAGCCGAGGATGGCCCAGCCGGAGCCCTGGATCGTGGTGGCGCTGGCGGTGAAGTGGGACTGGAAGCCGTCGAACGAGCCGAAGAACTCGTCGATCGCGGCACCCAGCTCGCCGTCCGGCTTGTCGCCGCCGTCCGGCGACAGGTTCTTCCAGAAGATCGAGTGGTTGACGTGCCCGCCGAGGTTGAAGGCGAGCGACTTCTCCAGCCCGACGATCGCGCCGAAGTCACCCTTCTCGCGGGCCGCGGCCAGCTTCTCCAGGGTGTCGTTCAGACCGTTGACGTAGGTCTGGTGGTGCTTGGAGTGGTGCAGCTCCATGATCTCGCCGGCGATGCTCGGCGCGAGTGCGCCGTAGTCGTAGGGGAGGTCGGGAAGCGTGTACGTGGTCAACTCTGCTCCTTCGTCAGGGCCCCGCGAGGCCGTTGTCTCCGATGTCCTGTTGTCAGCGGCACCAGCTTGAAACTTCAACCACGGTTGAGGTCAAGACGCCACGCCGGGCGCACGCGGCCTCCGACCGGTGCTCGGCGTCCCCGTCCGCACCGGGTGGGATCGCCGAACACCCCCAGCTTCACATACTCGACTCCACAACCCACGCCCGCGTCTCACCTGGATCAGCCTCAGAACACCTCCGAGTCGGGACCGAAGTCAGCCTCCTCGACGACCCGCCGTACCTCGATCTCGGAACCCAGCGCCTCGGCCAGCCGGGCCGCCCACTCGATCGCCTCGTCGCGGCTGCGGACCTCGACGACGATCACGCCGCCGATCAGCTCCTTGGTCTCGGTGAACGGCCCGTCCGTCACGGTCCGCCGCCCGTCCGCGACCTTCACCCGCGCACCGAGCGCACTGCGGTGCACACCTTCGGCGAACAGCAAGACACCGGCCTTCGACAGGTCGTCGACAACCTTGCCGACCGCCTCGGCCAGCTCCGGCGCCGGGAGCTTTCCGGCCTCGCTGTCGGCGTCCGCCTTGTTGATGATCATGTAGCGCATCGCTGCTACTCCTCGTCGTGTCGATCGATCACTTACCCACACGTCGAGCGAGCTCTGCCCGGATCGACACCCAGCTCCAGCTTCGTGTGGCTGGTCGTCCATCACCGCGAGCAGCACGCTCTCGACGGGCGGCTTCGCGAAGACGGCGCGCGGTGAACTTCGCGACGGCGCGCAGCGGTTGCGGTAGATGATTTTTCCCGCTGCGCGTGTACGGCGGCTGTACGCCGGAGGGCTTCGTCCGCCCGTCGGGGTGGTTCCGGACGTAGTGCACCGCGAACACATCGTTCGCCCGGCCGGCGCTCGTGATCGCGCGGACCGTACCCGCGGGTGAACAGGGGTCGGCCCCGCTGACCTCGCCCTTGATGCCGGTCGCGCCGGCGTACTGGCGATCACGGTGACATGCGCCCCGCGAGACGACCCGGCTCGGCTGCTCGAGTGCGCCCGGCTTCGGCTCGCCAGGCTTCGGTTCGCCCCGGGATGGGAACGGCGGTGCGAGCGTCCGCGCGTCGCCGCGAGGTCGGGCTCGATCCGGCCCCGGCATTCCCGGCACTGAGGCTCGAAGTCCGGTTTGTCCACCGAGGCGGTGCGACCTCGTCGGCACCGGTCGTGCTGCGGCGGGATCCGCTCGAGGAGCTGCCCGCGACGCTGACGCACCAACATCCGCGCCCTCCGGACCGCCGTCGGTACGCCGGCCCTCACGATCGCGACCGAAGACACCCTCCGTCCGCACCTGCAGCCGGCGGTCGAGACCCTCTCCGACCGCCCGATCCCGGCGCCCGGGGCCGCAAACACGACCTGGCTAGACCAGGGCAATGCCAGAACTCTGCCTGGGCTCTGCCTGGGCTCTCTAAACCTCGATCCACCGATCGGTTTGTCGTGATGCGCTGATTCCGGTTCGGCGTGGTGCTGGGCTCGGTGGGCGTGGTGGGGTGTCCCGCCTCGCTGCGGGTGAGTTCCACTTGGGGTTGCGTTGGTCGGGCCGCGGTTCGGCGGGGTGGTCAGGGCGTGGCGGTGGCTGGTGGTCCGCAGACGTGGTTGAACAGCGCGGTCCATTGCTGTTGCCAGGGCCAGCCGAGGGGGAGGTGCAGGGTGATTCGCCTCGCGGATGAGGCGATCCGGGCAGCGATGTTGATCAGCTTGCGTCTGATCGTGCCGGTGCGGGACTTGGCCAGTTCGGGGCCGGCCAGGGTCGCGGCGGCGCGGGTGAGGTTGAACGCCATCACGGCGAGCACGAGCCAGGCGGCGTTCGCGGTGAACACCCCGGACGGTAGGTGCGCGAGGGCGGAGTCCTTCAGGTCGGCGTTGACTTGTTCGATGATCGCGTGCCCGCGGTGGGTCTTGTCCGCTGTCACGGTGTCCATGGTCTGGGTGTCGGTGGTGGTGAAGAAGGCGTGGAACCGCCAGGTGTCGAACAGCGTTTCTTGTCCGGATGCCTGGCTCTTGCCGGGGTTGAGGTCGGGGATGCGGCGGATTACGAGCCGACCGGGCACTCGTTCGGCTTTGCTGCGGGACGCGAACGCCGTGTACGGGATTTCGGCGACTTCGGCGCGGGAGATCCATTGGCCGGTCTGCTCGTCGAAGATCGCGTCGGTGTATTCGATCGGGGTCCACGCGTCGGGGTCGTCGGTGATGACCTCGAGCGCGGCCTTGACCCGCTTGTCGAGGCGGACGGTGACCGAGACATCGGCGCCGGCGCGGACCGCGGCCAGCACCAGCCCGCGGCCGTAGAACGCCGAGTCGGCCCGCACCAGCGGCGCGCCGGGCGATACTCCACGCAGTCCACGCACGGTCTTCAACGCGTCGGTGACCAGACGCTTGGCGCCGCGCGGCGAGCCGACCGATCCCTTCCGCAGCCGCTGCGCCACCACGACCGGCGC
>NZ_JBEZFT010000020.1:0-95439 GCF_040649595.1 Kribbella sp. NPDC048915
GGTTGTACCTACGGACGGCGCACGAGCCGAGAGTGGCGCGGGCCGAGAGGCCAAGTGAGAGCGCGGGGTCCAGGCGGATCTGTGCAGGATCTGGGCGGGTCTGACGGGGTTTCGAGCAGCGTTGGTGGTGAGGGGCGCGACTTGGAGGGAAGGCTGGGTCAGGCGGCGGTGGGGAGAGGGCTGAGGCGTTTGCGGAGGGCTCGGTGGCCGCGGTGCAGGCGGGACATCACGGTGCCCAGGGGGATGTCGACGATGCCGGCGATTTCCTTGTAGCTGTAGCCGTCGACGTCGTGCAGGAGGACGACGCGGCGGTAGTGCTCGGGCAGCGACCACAGGGCGTCCTGGAGGCGCTCGTCGAGCACGGTGTCGATCACGACGGTTTCCGCGGAGTCTTCGACGTCGGCGCGGTCGATGCGGGAGTCGGCGGAGGTTTCCTCGGGTACGACGACCGGGCGGCGCTGGCGCTGACGGTACGTGTTGATGAAAGCGTTCTTGAGGATCCGGTGCAGCCACGCGTTGAGGTTCGAACCGGGCTCGAAGCGGCCGAAGCCGCGGTACGCGTGCAGGTACATCTCCTGCAGCAGATCCTCGGCGTCGGTGGGGTTTCCGGCCAGCCGGAGCGCGGCGATGTAGAGTCGGGGGCGGAGCGGCAGGACCTCGGCTTCGAATCGGTCCCTCAGCTCCCCTGAGCGGTGTGAGGTGCGGTGCGGGGTGTCCATACCAGCAGCATCCGCCGGATCGTCCGGCACGGCGTCGACGTGAGCACCCAACCGCGCAACCGGCTGCCGGTAAACCCGCAGTACCGGCTAGCAGGTATGCCAGAACAGACCAGAACCGGGCCGGACCACGACGGCCCGACCCGGTTGGCAACACCAACGACAACTGTATCAATCACCAATAAATCAACCACGTCCACGCCGTACGACGGCGTCGAAACCGGCCGCCAGCAACAGCACGGCGCCGGTCACGACCCACTCGTAGCCGGCCGAGTTCGCGCCCTGGATCAGGTCGCTCATCCCGTTGGTGATCACGGCCACGACCAGCCCGCCCAGTACGGCGTCGATCATCCGGCCGTGTCCGCCGAACAGTGACGTACCGCCGATCACCGCCGCACCGACGGCGAGCAGCAGCGTGTTCCCGGCGCCCGCGTTCGACTGAACGGACTGCAGCAGCGACGCCGCCACCACACCGGAGATCGCGGCCATCCCGGAACAGATCGCGAACGCCGAGATCCGGATCCGCGACACCACGACACCGGCCCGCCGCGCGGCTTCCTCGTTGCCGCCCACCGCGAACAGATGCCGCCCGTACCGCGTCCTCGTCAGCACGAAGTGCCAGGCGACGTACAGCAGCACGAGCAGTACGACGACCCACGGCATCCCCTGTGCCTTGTTCGCGAAGAACGCGTTCGAGGTCAGGTTGCGGTTGACGCTCATCTCGTACGTGAACAGCGCGCCGAGCACCGCCACCACGATCACCTTGGCCGCGATGACGGTCAGCGGCGGATGGCTGAGTCCGTCGCGACGCCGGCCCAGTACGTCGTTCACCTTGATGGCGGCGTACCCGACGACGAAGACCACGAGCAACGTCCAGCCGAGCCACAGCGGGACGAAGCTGTTCTCCAGCTTGATCAGCGGCGAACCGTCAGGCAGGTTCACCGACCCCTGTCCGCCGATCAGGATCAGCGTGATGCCTTGAAAGGCCAGGAACGTCGCCAGCGTGATGACGAACGACGGGATCCCGACCCGCGCCCGCAACCAGCCCATTCCCAGGCCGATCCCGACACCGGCCGCGAGGCCGACGATCAGCGCAAGCCACCAGGTCACCCCGTGCCGCAGGATCAGTACGGCGATGATCGCCGACGCCAGACCGCCCGTCGTACCGGCCGAGAGGTCGATCTCGCCGAGCAGCAGGACGAAGATCAGGCCCATCGCCATCACGATCACCGGCGCGGCCTGGATGACGAGCGCCTCCAGGTTGTACGCGCTCAGGAAGCCCTGGTGCACGATGGCGAAGACCGCGGTGATCACAATCAGCCCGGCGAGTGCCGGGATGGAGCCGAGCTCGCCCCCGCGGACCCGGGCGACGTACTCCTTGACGTAGCCGGCCAACGAGCTCGGTTCGTCCTGCGACGGCTGGAGCTGCTCGACGACGTCGGAAGTCTGGACGCTCATACGGCCGCTCCGGACGCCTGCTCGGACAGCCCGAGATCCCCGGTACGCCCGGTGGTGATCAACTCGACCACCTGGGTCTGGGTGACGTCGCGGCGGCGCACCTGCGCGGCCATCCGCCCGAGGAACAGCACGCCGATCGAGTCGGCGACCTTCATCACGTCGTTCATGTTGTGCGACACCAGGATCACCGCGACGCCCTGATCGGCGAGCCGGCGGACCAGGTCGAGGACCTGCGCGGTCTGCGCGACACCGAGCGCGGCGGTCGGCTCGTCGAGGACGACGACCTTGGACTGCCACAGCACGGACTTCGCGATCGCGACGGTCTGCCGCTGGCCGCCGGACAGGCTCGACACCCGCTGGCGGACGGAGTGCACGGTGCGGACCGACAGCGACGCCAGCGTCTGGCGGGCCAGTTTCTCCATGCCGTTCTCGTCGAGCGTGCGCAGCCGGGAGATCCGCTCCCGGCCGAGGAACATGTTCTGGACGATGTCGAGGTTGTCGCACAGCGCGAGGTCCTGGTGGACGATCTCGATTCCGAGCCGGGCGGCCTCCCGCGGATCGGCGACGGTCTGCGGCGTACCGTCCACGACGATCTGACCGGTGTCGATGCGGTGGATACCGCCGATGCACTTGACCATCGTCGACTTGCCGGCGCCGTTGTCACCGACCAGTGCGGTCACCTCGCCCGCGGCCGCGGTGAAGTCGACGTCGGTCAGGACGCGCACCGGGCCGAACGACTTGTCGACGCCATGCAACTCCAGCGTCGGTTGATTGCTCATATCTGTCACCTGTCTCTGTCGAAAGCGGGGCCGGCCGCGCGGCCGGCCCCACTGTTGAATGCTGCTCACGCTGTCGAGATCGGACGGCGTCGATCAGGGCACCTTGAGGCCGTTCGCGGCGCACAGCTTCGCGATCGCGGGCGTCGGGCACACGGCCGCGGCGCTCACGTAGCCGTCGTCCACCGGACGGGCGACGTTCGCCTTGGTGATGACGGTCGGGTCGGCCAGGTACGCCGGAACCTCGCGGCCGGTCGTCGGGTCCTTGACCGTCGTCGGCGCGCTCGGCTTCTGACCCGAGAGGATCTTCGCGGCCAGGTCGACCGCCACGTCCGCCTCACCGGCGACCGGCTTGTAGATCGTGAAGCACTGGGTGCCGGCCATCACGTTGTCCAGACCGCCGGCGGTCGAGTCCTGTCCCGAGACCGCGACCTTGCCGGCCAGTCCCTGAGCCTTCAGGACGTTGATGACCGACTGCGCCATGGTGTCGTTGGCAACCATCACCGCGTTCAGGTTGGGGTGCTGACCGAGCATTGTGGTGAACACGGTCTGCGCCGTCGCGGCGTCCCAGTTGCCGCTCTGGTCCGCGAGCTTGGTCCAGCCCGGCTGCTTGGACAGCACCGAGTTGTAGCCTGCCGCGAACTGGGTCGCGTTGTTGTCGGTCGCCGCGCCGTCGATCTCGACGTACCCGACCTGGCTCTTGCCCTTGACCTGCGGGCAGGCGGCCAGCGCGGTGCCCTGGTCCTCGCCGACCTTCACGTTGTCGTACGAGACGTAGTACGACGCCGAACCGCCGGTGGTCAGCCGGTCGTAGTCGATCGTCACCACGTTGTGCTGCTGGGCCAGCGCCTCGATCGCCTTACCGGATCCCGGGTCGAGGTTCACGACCATCAGGACGCCGACACCGGCGTTGATCAAGGCCTGTGCCTGCGACTGCTGCGTCGTCGCGCTGCCATTGGCGTTGTCGATGTAGCACGTGAGCTTGTGCTCGGCGCACTGCTGGCGCAACACCGTCGGGTCGGCCGAGACCCAGCGCGGCGAGGACGCCGTGTCGGGCAGCAGGATGCCGACCTTGGTGTTCGCCGGCGCCGAGCTGCCCGAGGAGCTGTTGCCGCTCCCGCAGGCGGCCAGACCGCCGAGCAGCATGACCGCGATGCCGGTGCTCGCCAGCGCGGTACGGAATGTCGTTCGCATCGATGCGTCCTTCCTAAGCCTTGGTCGAGCTCAGGATTCGCCTTCGGAGGGTGTCCGGGCGACGACGCGAGCGTCCATCTTCGGTACCCGCTAGTGGGAAGCGGGTGGTCCCGGCATCTGCAACGACTCCTCAGCTACCTGCCAGCAGGTAGCTGCGGAGTCAGGGCAACGGTCTTCGGCCCGCCGCGATCACGAGGCAGGCCGAAGCGGGCTGTGGGCAACGACCAGCGCTGACGATGAGTGTCGGGCGACGATCAGTGCCGGCCGACGACCGGTGCCGGCGTGAACAATCAGTGCTGCGAGCGGCCGAGCAGCTCGAGGATCGCCGCGGCCGACAGGTCGGTCTTGGCCAGGAACCCGGCGGCCGGGCTGGCGGCGATCAGGTCGCGGTAGTCCTGCTCGGCGTGCGTCGAGATCAGCACGATCGGCAGCTCGGATTCCCGGCACAGCCGCGCGGTCACCTCGAGCCCGCTCTCGCCGCCGAGGTCGATGTCCATCAGCACGACATCGGGCCGCAACTCCCCCGCCAGCCGCTCCGCCTCCACGCCGTCGTGCGCCGTACCGACGACGTCGAGTCCTTGCCGCCGCAACAATCGAGCTGCCGCCGCCAGGAACCCGGCGTTGTCATCCACGATCAGACAGCTCACCATCCCCCCACCCTCACACCGCGAGCACGCCCCGAGCATTCCTGCTAGCGGGAGTTTCGGCCACCATCGGTGCCAGCCGGTTGACAGCGAGTGCGCAGGTCGGGTTACGCTCCCGCGCCGCCGTCCACGGGAAGAATGGCTCCGGTGACCATCGAGGCTCGGTCGCTCAGCAGCCAGGCGGCGGCTTCGGCGACCTCGCGAGGCTCGGCCATCCGGCCGAGCGGGATGGTGGCGGTGATCCGGTCGATGGTCCCGGGCGCCGCCGCGTCCCAGGCGTCCATCATCTCGGTGGCGGTGCCGCCGGGCGTGATGCCGTTCACCCGGATGCCCCGCGGTGCCCACGTCACGGCGGCGGACTCGGTGAGGCTGTTGAGTGCGCGCTTCATCGCGCCGTACGCCGGCAGCACCGGGTTCGCCCGCCGGCTGCCGATGCTCGACGTGTTCACAATCGCGCCGCCCTCGCGCATCAAGGCGGCCTCGGCGGTCATCGCGATCCAGTGCGCGTGGAAGTTCACCACGAACTGCTCCTCGACGACCTCGTCCTCGAGCGTTTCGACGGCGCCGGGGTGTCGCTGCCCGACCGCGCCGTTGTTGAACGCGCCGTCGAGCCGCCCGTGCAACTGCTCGACCCGATCGACCGCGGCGCGGATACTCGACCGGTCCGTCAGATCGAGCGGCGTGGCGTCCGCGACACCGCCCTTCGCCCGGATCTCGCGGACGATGCGGTCGAGCGCGTCGGTACTGCGGGCGCCGAGCACGACCGCGGCACCATCGTCCGCGAAGAGTCGCGCCGCCGCCTCGCCGATCCCTCGGCTCGCACCGGTGATGAACACGACCTTGCCCTCGAGCAGGCCGATCGGGGCATGGTTCCTGGAAACGGTGGTTGTTGTCATGCAATCCACCCTGCGGCGGCCGCCGGCGCCGAGACAGGCACAGGTTGTACCAGGCTCCGCCGGCGCGCGACCTGCACACTGGACGCATGGACAAGCAGGAACTGGCAGCGTTCCTCCGCACTCGTCGCGAGCGGCTGCGCCCCGAGGACGTCGGCCTTCCGTCCGGTCAACGCCGCCGTACGCCGGGACTCCGTCGTGAGGAGGTCGCCGTACTCGCGCACATCTCAACGGAGTACTACGTCCGCCTGGAGCAGGGCCGCGCGCCGAGGCCGTCGGGTGAGGTGCTCGCGGGGATTTCCGGTGCGCTGCTGCTGACCGATGCGGAGTCCGACCACCTGCACGCACTCGCCGGTACGGCGCCGACGCGGAACGGCCTGCATCGCCGCGACGTCCGCCCGAGCATCCTCGCCCTGATCGAACGGTTGCCGCAGACGGCCGCGTTCGTGACGTCGGCGATCTTCGAGGTGCTCGCGTGGAACGAGCTCGCGGCCGCGCTCATGCAGGACTTTTCCGTCCTCGAGCCCGCGGAACGTAATCTCGCGCGGCGCGCGTTCCTCGGCTCGCGGGAGGTGGCGGGCAGCCTGTACGGCGTGTCCGATCCGGCCGAGTTTCGTCACCACGTGGTGATGGAGCTGCGAACCGCGCTCACCCGCTACCCGAAAGACCCGGAGGTGACCGGGCTGATCGACGAGCTGTACGACGTCAGCACCGAGTTCGCCCGGCTGTGGGATCGGCACGACGTCCAGGGAGCGCCGATGCTGAGGAAGACCTTCCGGCATCCGGCCGTCGGTGAGGTCACCGTCGACTGCGACTCGCTCACCCTCACCGACCGCGACCAGCACCTCGTGCTCTACAGCGCCCCGGCCGGCTCCCGCGACGCCGAAGCCTTGGCCCTGCTCAACGTCATTGGCGTCGGCGGTTCGTTCTGACGTTTCTCCAGCAATGCAGAAGTGCCCGAAACCTGCTCAAAACCCGGGTCGGGACCGGGTTCTGCATACCTGGAGGTACCGTCAGCGAACCCAGGTAGGGGTCCAGGTCTCGCCGGGCGGCGTGTTGCGGCGCTGCTCGTGCAGGTGGTCGAGGAATCCGAGCAACACCGGATGCCGGTTGTCGTCGCGCCAGATGATCGAGTGTGGGTAGACGGGGGTGGGATCCACGATCGGGATTCGGCGCAGGTCGTAGCGCTCGGGCCACAGGTACCGCGTCCCCTCCCCGACGAGAGTCGCCAGGTCGGCCGATCCGGCGAGCTCGTCGAGGAGAACCTCGACACCGAAGCTCGGTCCGACGGTGTCGATCCGCAGGCCGAACGTCGCGGACAGGTCGTCGTAGTACGACGCCCACTCGGTGCCGGCCTCCAGTCCGGGCATCCAGATCGGGTGGCCGTGGAGATCCGCGAGCCTGAGGCTGGTCGCGTCCGCGAGCGGGTGCCGCGGCCCGACGAGTAGTTGATGACGGTCGTCGATCGCCCGCGCGGCTCGGAGCGGAGGGTTCACCGGACGCGGCGACCGCAACGCCCGGAACGTCGCGTCAATGGTGCCGTCGGCAACGGCCTTCACGACGTCCGCGTCCGGTAGCGTCACCACCTCGAGCTCCGCATCGGGGTTGGCCAGGTGAAAGCTGTGCAGCGAGGTGGCCGGAGCGGTACGTCGATTGAGTACGTCGATGCGCAGCGGCCGGCTGCTCGTGCGGACCGCTTCTGCCGCACGCGCCGCGACCCGCACCAGCTCCCGCGCATGCGGCAGAAAGATCTGCCCGTCAGCGCTCAGCCGAGCCCCCCGCGCGGACCGGACGAACAGCGGGACACCGAGCGACCGCTCCAACGCCGCCATCCGCTTCGAGACCGCCTGCTGGGTGATCCGCAATTCGTCGGCGGCAGCCTGGAACAGCCCGGTATCGGGGCTCGAGCGCAACGTCTGGGTCGGCGCCTCGGCGCTCGTCCTGCAGGGCGTGACAGTCGGCGCGGACGCCGTCGTCGCTGCAGGCGCTGTGGTCACGCACGACGTCCCTGCACGGACGGTGGCGGCCGGCGTACCGGCGCGGGTGATCCGCGAACTCTAGTACTGCCTCTTGACGCGGTCTACGCCGTCGCCTGTCCCCGAGCGAGCTCAAGCCTGACCCGCGCTCCACGCCGGCGCGCTAGAGCTCAGGCCCCGGCCCGCGCTCTGGCACGGCGACCGCGAACATTGGCCCGGCAGGCGGGCTGGGCCTGGTCCGCGAGCTGGGGCCGTGGTCCGCGGGCTTCAGGCCTGGTCGAGGAAGCGGTCGAGGACGCGGGAGCCGAACTCCAGCGCCGACGTCGGCACCCGCTCGTCGATGCCGTGGAACATGCCCATGAAGTCCAGGTCCGGCGGCAGTTGCAGCGGCACGAAGCCAAAGCAGCGCACGCCCAGCCGGCTCCACGACTTGGCATCGGTGCCGCCCGACATCAGCAACGGAGCGAACCGGCTCTGCGGATCCTCGGCCTGCACGCACGCCTTCATCGCCTCGACCAGTCCACCGCTGAACTCGGTCTCCAGCGCGATGTCGGTGACCACGGTTTCGCGCTGCACCTTGTCGCCGAGCAGCTCGTCGATGGTCGCGTGGAACTCGTCCTCGTACCCGGGCAGGAACCGCCCGTCGATGTGCGCCTCGGCGTCGCCCGGGATCACGTTCACCTTGTAGCCGGCGTTCAGCATCGTCGGGTTCGCGGTGTTGCGGATCGTCGCGCCGAACATCCGGCTGAAGCTGCCCAGCTTCGCCAGCGTCCCGGTCATGTCCTCCGGGTCGAGCTCGACGCCGAGCACGTCCTCGAGCGTCTTCAGGAACTCGCGCACGGTCGGCGTGATCCGCAGCGGCCATTCGTACTCACCGATCCGTGTCACGGCCCGGGTCAGCTCGGTGACGGCGTTGTCGGTGTTGACCATCGACCCGTGCCCCGCCGTACCGCGGGCCTTGAGGCGCATCCAGTTCATGCCCTTTTCGGCGGTCTCGATCAGGTACAGCCGGAGGTCGTCCTTGACCGTGATCGAGAACCCGCCGACCTCGCCGATGCCCTCGGTGCAGTCCGCGACGGTGTCCGGGTGGTTCTCCACCAGCCACTTCGCGCCGTACACACCCCCGGCCTCCTCGTCCGCGGTGAACACGAGTCGCACCGGGCGTCGCGGCTTCACGCCGGCGCGCTGCCGAGCCCGCACGACCGACAGCACCATCGCGTCGAAGTCCTTCATGTCGACCGCGCCGCGACCCCACACGCAGCCGTCGAAGATCTCGCCCGCGAACGGGTCGACCTTCCAGTCCTTCGGGTCCGCGGGGACGACGTCGAGATGCCCGTGCACGAGCAACGGGTCGGCGCTCTGGTCCTCGCCTTCCCAGTGCGCGACCAGCGTCGCCCGGCCCGGCTCCGACTCGTAGATCGTCGACTCGATGCCGACCTCGTCCAGCCTGGCCGCGACGTACTCCGCGGCGCCCCGCTCGCCGTTGCTCTTGCCGTTGCCGTAGTTCGTGGTGTCGATCCGGATCAGCTCACTGCACAGCTCCACCACCTCGGCGTCGGGGGCGTACGACGTACGGTCACTGGGGGTCGTCATGAGGCCCATCCTCCCCCACACCTGGTCCGTGGACCACGTCAGGTCTGGGAAAGGTCCGGGCCGGTTCCGGGAAAGTTCCGGACAAGGTCCGATCTGGCCGGGGGCCTGCATCAGGCCTGGGTTTGGGTCGGGCCCGGGATCGGTGTCAGGTCAGCGTGATCGTGCCGCCGGTGATCGAGATCTCTTCCGGCGGCAGCGGGCGCGGCGCCGGCCCGGCGACGACCGCGCCGGTCGCAACGGCGTACTTGCTGCCGTGGCAGTCGCAGTTGATGGTGCCGTCCGAGACGGTGGCAACGATGCAGCCCATATGCGTGCAGACCGCGCTGAACGCCTTGAAGGTGTCCTTGTCCGGCTGCGTCACCACGACTTGGTTCGCTGCGAAGATCACGCCGCCGCCGACCGGGATGTCCGCGGTCTTGCCGAGCACGGTGTTGGCCGGCGCGGGCGCCGGCGTCGACGTGGGTTCGCCGTACTTCTGACACGCGGTGACGCCCGCGAGCCCGGCGGCGGTTCCGGCCAGGATGGCACGGCGGCTTGGTGCATCCACGACTGCTCCCTTCAGCGGATGATGCCGAACGTGGTGAAGAACCACAACGAGGACGTCAGCCACAGGCCGACGAGTCCGGTGAACACCGCGCCGCCGGCGACCGGCAGCAGCCAGCGCGGCGCGTCGGCGCGGGTGAGCGTCAGCATCTTTGCGACGAAGGCGCCGTAGAAGAAGCAGCCGAGCAGCGAGTGGATCAGTACACGCGGTTCGCTGTACTGGAAGCCCAACGCGTACCGGCGTGACGGCACTGGCCGCGGCCGGACTGCTGGTCTCGTTGGTGCTCGGGTGCCGGTCGGGGTGCCGGTCTGGGTGCTGTTCACGACGAGCAGGCCCACTCGGCTCGCCGCCAACGTCACCAACGGATTTCGCTGCCCCATGTCACCCCGCCCCGACACGAGGATCCCGCCCACGCAGCAGTCCGGTCAACGGCGTGGACGAGTACGTTGGGTTCATGAAGGGCGATCGCGTCGAGATCGTCGTCGACACCGGCAACGGCGTCTCGTCGTACGAGATCGCCGCCACCAAGGCCGGCCGCCGCGTCGAGATCACCACGAACCGCAGCGTCACCGAGGTGGCCGAGGTGACCCGATCCGGCACGCCCGTCCGCACCGCCCGCTTCCTGTCCGCTCGCGTTGTCGCCCTCGTCGAGCATCCGGCCGGCGAACCTTCCCCGGACGGCTCGGCCGCCACCGCTTGACCGAGCCGCCGCAGGGCTCACAGGACCTTGAGGCCGTACATCTCGCCGAGCGGGTCGGCGATCAGTTCGATCCGGGCGCCGTCTGGGTCGCGGAAGTAGATCGACGTACCGCTCTCCTCGAGGTACTCCACACCCGCCTCGTCCAGGTTGCGCTTCAGTCGCTCCCACTGCTCGGGCGCCACGGAGATCGCCAGGTGGTGCAGTCCGCCGAGCACTTCGGCGTACGGCCCGAGGTCGAGACCCGGGAAGTCGAAGAACGCCAACAGGTTGCCGTTGCCGATGTCGAAAAAGAAGTGCGTCGAGCCCTCGTAGTCCCGGTTGCCGACCATTTCGGTCAGCGGGAAGCCGAGCACGTCCTGGTAGAACCGCACCGTGCGCTCGACGTCCGAGCTCAGTAACGCAGTGTGATGAAGCCCACGTGCGGACGATTTCTGGCCCTTCTTCAGGTACGCCGACCTGATCCGGTCCCGCTCGGCTTCGATCGTGGGCAGGTCGATCTCGGTCATCCACTCCCCCTCAGATCCGGAAGAAAAGATTCAGGTACCGGTCGGCGACCGCCCGGTCGCCTCGGATCGTACCGGCGTTGCTGCGCCCGAACGCGGTCAGCACGAAACTGCCCGGATCGAACTCGATCACCGCGGGCAGGTCGTCGATCTCCCCGGCCGCGTAGTCCATGCCGTCCGGACCGACCGCCACCCGGGTGTCGCCCGCGTTCGGGCCGCTGGTGATCCGGATGCCGAGCTCGCACGGATCCTTCCCCCCGGTCGTGTACTTCCACAGCACGAACATGAACGGGACCAGCAGATCGGCGGCCTCGCCGGACAACCCGTGCGCCCGGCCGGTGCCCTGCCGGATGTCCCACGAGTGCACGCCGTAGTCCATCAACTGGAACGCCGGGAAGAAGAACGCGGGCAGCGGACCCATGTAGAAATGCGGCACGACGAACCCGCCCCAGTCGTCCGGCCTGAGCGCCTCGAAGATCCCCATCATCTTGTCGAAGTCGGTGCGCAACCGCTCGATCAGCTCCGCCTGCGGTACGCCGCGCAGCGCCAGCGCCTGTTTGTCCACCCGCTCGGCCATCCCCGGCAGCCCGTACGCCGGCGGCACCTCCTCCTGCGAGCGGGCCGCGTCGAACGCGACGAAGTACGACTCGGTGGTGTCCGTGAGATGCGCCACCACATCCCGCACTTCCCAGTGCCCCGCGCCGGTCGGCGCCTCCCAGACCCCGTCCTGTTCCACCATCCCGAAGAACAGCTCCGCCTCCTGCCGGACGACCCGGAGCAACGTCTCCTTACCCGCGTACGACATGCCGTTCCACTCGTCCACGGCGTCCTCACCTCCACCCCTGAGGCCACTGTTTGAATTTCAAACTACGCTGCCGACACGCCCCCGTCACCACCCCCGAGCCCCGATGTGAATTCCACCCCTGGAGTTTGCTACTGTTCTCCGGTCAGCACCGCAGAGGTGCGGATCACTCGTCCGGGTGGCGGAATAGGCAGACGCGCTAGCTTGAGGTGCTAGTGCCCGTTTTAGGGCGTGGGGGTTCAAGTCCCCCCTCGGACACCAACGCTAAAGCCACGCAGAGCGGGGCTCATGGCGACTTCAGCGGATCTGGTCTCGTGGTTGTAACTCACTTGCAGACCCAGGGCTTCATATAGCGATCTCATGTCGCTCGCGTCGGCCTGATCGAGAGCCACGGTCATGTCCCCCAGGTCCTGGACCATCTTGCGGATGTCCTCGGCCGACACCCGCTCGGGCACCTTCAACGCGCTGAGCTCGGCCTCTGCGGACCGCTTCTCGGCCGCCGCCGCGTTGTACTGCTCCGTCAACGCCACCGGATCCCAGCCGGCCTCCAGCGCCCGCCGCAAACGCACCATCGCGGCCTTCGCTGTCTGAACCCTCTGCGCCAACCGGGCCGCAACTGATGCCAACTCGTGATCATCGTCGACAGCCGCCAGCGCGTGCGCGGTCTCGTCGAGGTGCTCCGAGCTGAACAGCGTCGCGATCCAGGCGTTCAGCTTCCGGGTCAGGACGTCCTCGCGGAGGTACACGTTGGCGGGATGGAGGTCCGCGACCGGCGTACCTGGTACCAAGGTCCGCGCGCTGCACCGGTAGAAGATGGCGTGCTTCCTCGCCGCGCCCTGCATCTTCCGCCCGCACAACTCACACCTCACGCGAGCACGTAGCCGGTACACGCGCGTCGTGGTCACCCGCGTCCGCTCCCGCTTCGCCTGATCCGCCGGACCACTCCCCCGACGCACACGCAGCTCCAACTGCACGCGCGTGAACGTGTCGACGGACACGATCGCCGGGTGGGCAGGCTCGCGCGAACGCACGATCTTTGACTGCGGCGACCGCCGGAAGCGCACGACATGACCTGCAGCCACGTCCTCGGGATCCAGCAGTTCCTCGACCTTCTGCCACCGCCCGTAGATCGCGAAGCCCGTGTACCGCGGATTCTCGAGGATCGCCTTCACCGTGGTGTGCTGCCAACCGTCACCTCTACGGTGCCGATTCTGCTGAGGCGTGTGAGCCGATGGGCACGGCACGCCTTCGAGGTTGAGCGTCTCAGCGATCGACTTCAGCCCCAGGCCGTCGAGGTAGAGCTGAAAGATGCGCTCGACGACGGCCGCCGCCTCGTTGTCGATGGCAAGCACCCTGAGCCGGTAGCCCTCTTGCGCCTTCCGCGGATTCGGGTGTGGACCGGCGTCGACGACCACATACCCGTACGGCGCCCTGCCGCCTTGGTACCGGCCATCGGTGATCACCTGGGCCGCCATCGCCGCGCGTACGCGCCGTTGCACATGCTGACGTTCCGACTTCGACAGCCCACCCGTGATGGTCATCGCCATGTCGTGCACGGTGTTCTCAGGATCGAACTGCCCGCCGAGGCTCGGTATCCACAGCGAGACGCCGTAGCGATGGAACTTCGGCCAGGTCAAGCTGAACTGATTGCCGTACCAGCACCTCGTCGCCTCCCCCACCACGAGGCCGTCCCAGCCGCGCCGAGGATTCTTCAACTCCTGGAATACCCGGCTGGCCTCGTCGCGCCGCTCCCACGGCAACGACCGCGACTGCCCGATATCGAAGAACTCCTCGACGATCTCACCCCCGAGCGGCTCGACGAACCGCGCAGCCTCACCCAGTTGCCAGGCCAACGACGACTTCGGATCCTGGTTGTCCTCCGTCGAACACCGCCAGTAAAACGCGAGCCGCCCCATCCCCTCGCTACTCGCGGGTCGGTCCGCCAACGCCTCCATCCCAAGCAGGTCATCCAAGGTCGCCCACTCATCTACCCCACCCACGATGCGTCCTCCTCCGCCCGAGACCGCTGATCGGCCCCACGCCGCGACCTTGCCAGACGAATGATGATCCGCCGAAGCACACGAGCAGACTGTGGAGAAAGCACCGGGACCCGATCCGGCGTTTCCACTCCAACCCACGACTCACGCCGTTCCCGCTGAACCTCTCGCCCATCCGCCATGAACGCTCAACGCTCGCGGTCACGAGAGAATTGTCAATCAGGAACCGCTGCGAAACGTCGCGAATGACTGAGCAATCCGGGCCGAGGAGCGGCTTGCGTTGGGGACGGCCGACGAGCCTGCGGCTATGGCGGAACACCCACAGGTCGCCGAACTCGCATGCGACAAACCCACCGGTAACTGTCATCTGGCCAGCCGGCATCCACCGCGATCTCCGTCGCCCGCGCGCGCCCTCATCATCGCAACCGATTCATCTGCCCTCAGGGCCATCGACACCGCGACCGGTCCGGAATCTCCCGAACCGAGAACGGTTGCCGGTGTCACGTCGACCAATTGCGAGGCTCCCTGCACGGCTGAAGCATCACGGCTGAAACCCGTCGCCGAATTGCCGCCAGAACGCCTCGTAGCGACTCTTCACCTCAGGCCATTCATCGACGAAAGCGGCAGCGCCCTTCATGGTGAGGCCGCGCCACTCCGCCAAGCAGGCGATCGCTCCGTCTCGGGAGATCAATCCCTGATCCATGGCGATCCCGAGACTGTCGAGTTGCTCGATCAGGGGCGTCACCTCTGCGCCTCCGGCTGGTCGCTGCTCACGTGGAGGCGAGACGGAGCGAACGCGATCGACGCGCGCGTCCCGTCGCTCAGTCCCGCGGGTCGTACGGGCGCTGCGTCAGCCAGTCAGGACGAGCCATGTCACCGTCGTCCAACCACTCCACGCCCATCTCGTCCCGGTGATAACCCTGGTGATGACCGAGCACACAGTCCCGATCAGTCCTCGGGTTTCGCCCGTCGCAATCGAAGTCCTGGGCGGCCTTCAAGACCGGCCAATCCCGCATCCGCTCCTCGGTGTCATTCATCCCTGCCATGAAGCGAACCTAAGAGCAACACGCCTCGCTGCGCGACGAACTTGCACGAACTTGCATGACCTACTCGAGGGCCTCGATCGCCCCGGCGATCAGTCGCCGCGCGGGCGCACCTACGACAGCGATTTCCGCGAGCCGGGCGAACGCGTCGGCGTACGTCGCCACCTCTCCGGGCTGCGTGATCGTGAGGTATCCGGAGATCAGTTCGACATTGACCTGGGCGTCGTCGAAGATCCAGAAGTCCTCGACCGGTGGCATCGCCGTTCGGTCGGCGCCCATGGGCAGGATCCCGAGCGAGACCGACGGCAGCTCGCCAACGGTGAGCAAGTGCCCCAGCTGACCGGCCATGACATCGGAGTCGCCGATCACATTCCGCAGGACGGCCTCCTCAATCAGGACCGCAAAGGTCCGGGTGCCGTCGCGCAGCAGCCGCAAACGGTCCTTGCGTACCGCTACCGCGGCCTCGACGTCGTCCGGCAGGCCGCGACGGGCGGAGGTTCCGCGAAGAACGGCCCGCGTGTAGCTCTCGGTCTGCACCGCTCCGGGGATCAGCCACGGCGAGTACGTGCGGAAGCGCTTGGTGCGCTCCCAGAGCGGCAGTACCGCCTGCTGTGCGCGGCGCAACCCGGTCCGCTCCATACGACGCCACTCGACGAACATCCCCTCGATCGCTTCGAGGGACGCCACGAGGTCGGGGATCTGATCTGTGGCCCCACACTCGGCTGCCCAAGCACGGATGTCGTCCACAGATGGCGAGGTCTTGCCGTTCTCGATGCGCGACACCTTCGACTCGTGCCAGCCACAGGATGCAGCGAGTGCCCGCCCGGTGAGGCCGGATGCTTTCCGGATCTCACCGAGGCGGGCACCAAAGTCGCTCTTGGCCTTCTGCGCATTGGAGAAGGCGGGTGGTGTCGGCAACGGTGTCGCTCTCAGGTCGGCTGATACTCCTCGTGTGGGATGGCGCGATCCCAGACGGCGTCGAACGATGCTACGCAAGCCTTCGCGAGTTCCGGGTCGTCGACCCGCTCCTCGCCCACCCACGTTCCGTCGCCGTCGAAGAAGTTCCAGAGCACGATCTGCTCGTCGAACACCCAGAAGTCGTTCGCAGGCACCGTGAGCCCAGTGGCCTGCTGCCGAGGCAACCACCTGACTTGCTCGCCGGCCGCGACGTTGTGCGCCTCGGTCACGTCGTACTCGAACCGGACATACTCGCTGATCGGCTCAGACACGATCCTCGCCCGCCGGACTTCGACGCCGCGCCCCGTCGTCTCGCGCACCAGGTCATGAAAGGCCGCCCACCGCTCGGCCGGGTCGAACCGGTGACCGGACTTCCACTCGTTCCAGTCGGGATCGGCTGGCTCGTACAGGTCACGTGCCTCGAGGTGCAGTGCGCTGTGCTCGGCCTCCCCGAACAGTTGGAAGGCTGCCGGCTCAGCCGTCACCCATCGCCTCCTTCAGGTATGGCGCCATCCGCGCCGGGATCCGCAGCACCGTCTCGTGCTCCGGAATCGGAGCGGTCGCATTGACCTCCGCCGTCGCCGTGTCGTCCAACTTCCAGCCTTGGATCACCAAGCTGCCGTCCGCCTCGTCCACCCACACGGTCGGCGAGTTGGTGTTCGGCGATTCCGGATCCTTACCAATGAACCTAAGTGCCACGATCTGCTCCCCTCAGAGATCGAATTGCATGAACTTGCAGCGTAGGCCACACGGGCGCACCAGGACATCCGCCGACGGCGTGTCGGACCTCATGGGGTTCCCGGCTGAGCGAGATGCCAATCCGGGCGCCGCTCGAAGGTATCGGGACGGAGCGAGCCCAACCAGCACAGTGATCTGCTCGCCGTTGCTGCAGGCCTGCTGGGCCTGCTGGTGGCGCAGTTGTGCGGCCGAACGCTTGGAATACCAAGTTGGATGCGCGGATGCGGACCGGGCGGTTCAATCGGCATCGAGCACGCGCGCAAACGCGGGAGGAGCGCAGCGATGTCGACCAGAGCGGCCGCATAGCACGCGCGGGTAACCCCATTCCCCGACAGCATCACGTACCTGATACGTCCAGCCCGAGATGGCTGGGGCGATCACCAACCGCCGGATCTCAGGGGTGACTTCGAAGATGGTGTAGATGTCCTCCAGCCTGTTGAGCGTGTCGGCGGGACTATGATGATCTGCGGTGTGACCTGCCGTTTTGTGTCTCATGGGTGCCCGGTGGTCATCGTGGTTTGTCAGCGTTCCACGTAGCAGCGACGTAGCAGGAATTTGCCTCGGGCAATCTTCCTCGGAGGGCAGGCAATCCACTCGTGGTGCTCCGTGGCGCCGATGCCGATGGTGGAGTTTGGCGATCGGAGGTTGGTCGACCTGACTTTGTTCCAGCATCCGACCGGAGAACTCCAACGCCCAGGCAACCCGTCTCGAGCGGACCTCGATCAGGTACCCCGCGGTGTTGTGTGATCGCGTTTTCGACCGGGAGAGGGCTAAGCCGCACAACGTCCGCGACCCTGGTCGTCAAAGCATCCGGTGTACCTCAATGGCGGCGGCGTGACGCAGTAGCGCGACAGGCGTCGTCTTGTCATGTCACGTCATTCGTAGCGTCGAGTTCCTGTGCGGCTCTTGTCACCTGGTCGTCCATATCGACGACGCCCTGCTCGCCGAGCAGGTCCATCATCTTCCGGGATGCCTGTCTGACCGCTTCATCGGCGTCACGCAGACCGAGCGCGATGACCTTTGGAGCCGAGGTGACAAGTCCGTAGCGCGCCAGCGTCCCGGATTCGTCGCGTCGGAGGAGTCGGGTCATGAGGGCCACGGCCTCCCCGGGGTGGGTGCGCGCAGCTTCCTCGATGTGTTCGCCGATGAAGCTGCGGCCGTCGAAGTCGATCTGGTCGGCCACGTGGGCGAGACGGGGTAGCCACCAAGTGACCGGGAACTTGTTGCTGTGGACCCACCAGTAGAACTGGGCGAGTTGACCGGCGTCGGCATCGCCGCGATCGACGGCAGCTTGTCGAGCGTCCCAGATAGCTTCAGCCCGCTCGACGAGTTCCCGCGGAGGTTCGGTCGTGTTCATCAGGCGCCAGCCCACGTGCCCGAGCACGGATGCAGCGGCTTCGGTGCTCACGCGCGCGAAGTACGACTCCGTGCGTTCTGGCCAAGGAGAGCCTGAGCCCCACATGGCCAGGGTCATCAGGTGGTCGCCGACGGCCTCGTCGACGGATCGGTCCGACCGCCAGCCCATCTCGACAGGCTCATTTGCGGCAGTCCGGTCAAGGATGGCATCGATGCTGGGCCAAAGGTCGTTCAACAACTGTGTACTGGTCGTGTTGGTCGTCAGGGCGGTGGTGACGAAGACGTCGCCCCAGGCGTCGTTAGTGGTGGCGCTAGTGGTGGCGCTTCCTAGCCACGACGCGGTCCACGATGCGTCCGTCCACATCATCAGGCTCAGGCCCTCGCCGAATGCCGATGCGACTGCAAGACTGGCATCACGCGGAACGAGCCGGCTGTGGAGGCTCTCTTGAACGGCGGCTATGACCTGCGTCGAGTCGAACTCCTCGCGGTGAGTGAGCTTGGCCGCTCTCGCAAGACGAATCAGGGTACGAACCGCAACCGGGCGCGTCGTGTTAAACGCCTTGGTGAGGTGATCATTTCCGAGTGCGTCCTCGTCGCTCGGGTTCGGGTCGTCAATGCACGTTGCGACCATCGCGACAGCATCGGCGAGGAACGGCTCGGGAATTCGCGACTTCGGGCTGCTGACCGCCCGCTCGATCGTGTCGCACACCTGCTGCAGCAAGTACGTCGAGCGGCCGTCTTGACCGTCGATGATGCTGCGCAGGAGGCCGGCACCGAGCAAATAGGCTTCCCAGTCGATCGTCGACGCACTGGGCTCGACCGCGTTCCGGATGCCGTCCAGAAACCGGGACCGGTATGGGTCGTCCAATTGCACAAACCTCGGTGTCAAAGCGCTGAACTCGCCGACTCGGGCCGCGACGACGTCACGAAGCGACTCCGCAAGACCCTCCTTGGTACCGCTTTGAGTCTTGTCCGGTTTCCAATCACGCAAGGTGACGAGAACCTCCTCAGCCGGCATTCCAGCGAGTTCGACCGCGATGAGAGGAGCCTGTTCGCCTGTTGACGTCCAGTGCCAACTACGGAAGCCAGCGTGTTCATACTCGCCGAGGTCTTCGACGAGTGCGTTGTGTGTCTCGAGGAGACGACCTCGCAGGGCGTCTGCGCCAACGGCTGAGAGGAGTTCGTGGCGCCGCATGGTGGCGTACTCAACGAGAGCCTGCTCTTCGGTCTGTTCTTCCTTCCGGTGCTCCAAAATCCGCTGACGACGTTCGTTACTGACCTGAGGGCCCGCGTCCACGAGCGCCTCCCAGCGGGAGTAGTTGGCGTCGCTGAGCAGCGGCAGGGTTGCCGCGGCGAGCTCGGTGTATTCACGGAAGAACCACGGCCGGTGAAGGAGCTCCCGGTCGAGCACCCGCCCTGTTGCTACCTTGAGAACATCGCTTCGTTTACCGACCTGCGCCGACAACGCAAACGCAGCGATCCTCATTCCGATCGGCATCCTGTCGCGTTCGAGCGTCCCCATCACCGTCTCGAGGTCGGCTCCGGACTCCATCTGACGGATCGCAACGTCCCTCAGGGCATCAACCAGCGCGTCTGCGATGTCGTGGTGTCGATAGTTCTGTTCGTGGTCGCTGATCGATGGCCGCCAGATGATGCTTGGGTCCCAGTCTCTGTCTGGGTCCCAGGAATCGCTGAGTTGCTGCTCCTCACGCAGCCATGCGTACACGGTGCGGAGAAGGCGCGGGTCGGCGCTGAGTGCGGACGTCACCCGCTTCAGAGCCTCCACATACCAGTATGAGTCGATTCCGGCTCGTACATCCCGGCGGCCGACCCTTCCCCCATCGGACGAGAGACGCGGACGCAGCAGAGTCTGTGCGAGTCGCATCGCCGGCCGCATCTCTCCGGCTCCCGCTAGCCGTTCGATGAAGGTCACTACGTCGAGCGCGACATTCGGGTCCAGCTCGCCCTTGAGCTGCGACTGGATAGCCGATGCCATCGCTCGAGACTCCGCGACCGGCATCCGAAGAGCCGCTTCGAGGAGCCGAGCTTTCGCGGGCCATACCGTGTCCTCGCCGACGACTCGGAGCAACACCTGCCGCACCTCAGCGGGGCGGTGCTCAGCCATCCGCACCAGATAGTCCCCCGCCGGCCATAGTTGCCAGCGTTGCTCGGCGTCTGCGTTGACCGGATCCGGTGGCTCGAGTGCGCCGAGGCGATCCAGGGGCCGGATCCACTCAGGGTTGCTCAGCTGATCGAAGAAGATCCTACGGTGTTGAAGGCCGCCGATCCGTGCGAGCGTTGTCGAGACGGTGCGGTCAGCTGGTGGCGTCCAGATGCCCTCCCCGGCCTGCACATTTGCGGCGTCGACCACGTCCTGAAGCCTCTCCTTGACAGCGAAGAAGCCAAGAATGCGACTGGTGATCGCGTTCTCGATGGTACTCAGGGCGTCCTGATATGCGGCTCGGTCTACCGGCGACTCGGAGTCCGCCTTCGACGGATGGCGGAGGCGCTCGAAGGCGCCGACCGCGCCAATGACCACCCTGACGCTGCTGTCATTGGCGGCATCGGTCGTCCCCAGGACCAGCGCCGCTCGACGCGTCTGGGAGTTCGCCGTTATCTGGTTTTGCGCTTGAACCCACGCGTTGATGGCGTTCGCGACCTTGCTCGATATCAGTCTGGGCGCGGCGGTGCCGGCGGCGATATCGGCCTGGTACTCGTCCCACGCTGCCACGAGATCGTCGCGGAGTCGGGAATCGCGCACTCTCTCGGGGAGGTTCACGTCGCCGAGGACGGCAGGGAGCAGGTTGACAAGTTCGCGGACGGCGTGGCCAGCGACGACCAGTTTGCCGATGTCGAGAACAGGCGTTCCCAGGGCGTCGACAGCCTCTCGGTACAGCTGGCCGCACAGGGTGTTCTGCGAGGCGAGCGCGTCGTGGAGCTCCTCGCGCTGAACGGTCCAGAGCCCGCGATGAGCTCCGGGGCCTGAGGTTGGTGCGTCCGAACTGAGCGGAAGCGTGCCCCGGTCAATGGGTCCTTCGGCTGGGGTACCACTGTTTTGTTCGGTCAAGGCATGCGTCCCGGATCGTTTCCTTTGTTGCACCTGGGTCTCGTACACGAACAGATTAGTACTACAGCCGGAGATCGTGATCTGCGGCGGCGTCAGGCCACGATCCGGGCCCGATCCGGGGAGGATTTCACCCCAGGATCGGCCAGAAGTCCTCCCCAAATCCGCCAAGACAGGCACATAACGAAGACCGCTCCGGCCGGAGAACACGAAGTCCGGCTGTAGTATTCGACGGCGTGCGCATTTGTGCCAAATATCGGCGGTGATGGCCAAAAAGGGCATTTCGTTTACAGCTGTCCCTCGGGGCTGATCGGATTCGGTCACCACAGATCACCGAGAGGACACCATGCGTTCTTCTGCCCGCTGGCTGCTCGTGCCGGGCGCCGCGCTTCTCCTGATCGCCGGTCTCGCCGTTCCGACGACGGCCGGCGCCGAACCTCCCCCACCGCTCCCCACCACAAGCAACGCGACCGCGGGGACACCTCTCGACGTCACGCTCATCACCGGCGACAAGCTCACGGTCGCGCCCGGTCCCGGCCGCTCCGTGTCGGTCCAGGCGGTCGAACGTGCGCCACAGTCCACCGGCCCGGTGAAGATCAGCGTCGAGAACGGCGACACGTACGTCTACCCCGGCAGTGCGATGCCGTACGTCGCGACCGGGCAGCTCGACAAGCAGCTGTTCAACGTCAGCGAACTCGTGGCCGAGGGGTACGACGACACCCGACGCAAGGATCTCCCCCTGGTCGTCGCCGGCTTGCCGAATGTGGCCGCCAAGTCCGCGCGCCGCGAGGCGCTGCCGGGCACGACCACCACGCTCGACCTGCCGTCGATCGACGGCGCGGCTGTCAAGGCCGAGAAGTCCGAAGCGGCCTCGCTCTGGTCGGCGCTGACTGAACAGTCCGGTCTGCGGACGAAGTCGACAACCGCTACGGCGCCCTCGTTCGCGGCGGGCATCGGCAAGATCTGGCTGGACGCCAAGGCGAAGGCGATGCTCGCGGACACCACCACACAGATCGGCGCGCCCGCGGCCTGGGCGGCGGGCGTGACCGGCGCCGGCGTGCGGGTCGCGGTGCTGGACTCCGGTGTGGATCCGGGGCACCCCGACCTGGCGCCGCGGATCGTGGCGAGCAAGAGCTTCGTGGCCGGTGAGGACGTCGTGGACCGCAACGGTCACGGCACGCACACTGCGTCGACCGTCGCCGGTACCGGCGCGGCCTCGGACGGCAAGGAGCGTGGCGTCGCGCCGGACGCGGATCTGATCGTGGGCAAGGTGCTCGGCGACAGCGGGTCCGGTCCGATTTCCGGCGTCATCGCCGGGATGGAGTGGGCGGCGCGGACCCAGCACGCCAAGGTGATCAGCATGAGCCTGGGGACGGACGCCTGGCACACCCAGGACGATCCGGTGAGTCAGGCCCTGAATGAGCTGAGCGCCGAGACCGGCGCCCTGTTCGTGGTTGCCGCGGGCAACTCCGGGCACAACCCGTACAGCGTCAGTGCACCGGGTACCGCGGACGCCGCCCTGACCGTCGGCGCGGTGGACGGTTCGGACCAGCTGGCCGACTTCTCCAGCGCCGGCCCGCGGATGCTGGACGACGGTCTGAAGCCCGACCTGACTGCACCCGGCGTCGACGTCCTGGCCGCGAGGTCGCAGTACCTGGACTACGGCGAGGGCTACTACCGCACCGACAGCGGCACGTCGATGGCGACTCCGCACGTCGCCGGCGCGGCCGTCCTGCTCGCCGCGCAACACCCGGACTGGACCGCGCAGCAGCTCAAGGACGCACTGATGAGCACCAGCAAGCTGACGCCTGCGTACACGCCGTACCAAGCGGGGACCGGGCGCGTCGACGTCGCGGCGGCCACGCAGCACGGCGAACTCATCGCGAGCGGATCGGTCGACGCCGGGCTCGTCGCGTGGTCGCCGGAGCCGGCCCGGACGCCGGTGGAGCGGCAGATCAGCTACCGCAACACCACGGACACCCCGATCACGCTGCAGCTGTCCACCGACCGCGCTGAGATCTTCCGCCTCGCCGCGGCCCAGGTGGCCGTGCCGGCGAACGGCACCATCTCGGTCGGTGTCACAGCGGACCCGAACGGACTGGCTCCCGGCCAGTACGCCGCCCAGGTCGTCGCGACATCGTCGACCGGCACAGTGCACACCGCCGTCGGAATGTCCGTCGAGCCCGAGAAGTACAACCTCACCGTGCACCTCAAGGACCAGACCGGCAAGCCGGTCAGCGGCGAGGTCGAGGTCACCGGCGCGGACGGGAAGTCCAACCTGCTGTGGGCAGCGGACGGCAAGCTCACCAGCCGGTGGGCACCGGGTTCGTACACGATCGTCTCGACCCTGGACGTGCCCGGCAGCCACGGCCCGAACTCGCTCGGCCTGGCCTTCCTCACCGCGCCTGAGGTCGACCTGACCGCAGACCGGGAGGTCGTCCTGGACGCATCGCGCAGCCGTCCGATCAAGGTCGACACGCCCCAGCCGACGACCGTGACCACGAGCAGGTTCGACATCTTCCGGTCCTTCACGTCGGCGCAGCCGACCCCGGACGACCGGTCAGCACTGCACGAGATCTTCATGCCGCCGCCGGACTACGACAGCTTCTGGGCACTCCCCACGAAGAACAAGGTCCGTACCGGCAGCTTCGTTCTGACCACCCGGTTCCGGGCAGAGCAGACGCCGTTGACGATCAGGTACGACGGCCGTCGCCTCGACGATTCGCTGCTCGTCCAGCCCGGCTCCCCGGCGTTCCAGGCCGGCACGAAACGCGTGACACCCATCTTCGCCGGCACCGGCACGTCCGCCGAGTACGGCGGTTTGGACGCGCGCGGCAAGGCGGTTGTCGTCCGCAACAGCATCGACGTACCGCCCGCGGAGCGAGCCGCGGCGGCGCACGCTGCCGGCGCGGCCATGCTGCTCGTGGTCAACGATGGCATCGGCCGCTACAGCGACTGGTACGGCGGAGTCGACGGCCGGACCCTCGGTCCGATCCCCACGGCATCGCTCACCCTGGATGACGGCGAGGCCATGATCAAGAAGCTCACCACGCGCCGGACCGAGCTGACCGTGACAGCCAACCCGGTGCCGTCGTACCTGTACGACCTGGCCGATTACCACCAGGGCAAGGTCCCGGACGACCCGTCCGCGGCCACCGACCCCGGCAGCCTCGCCCGGATCGAGAACGACTTCACTCCTCCGAACGGCCAACAGGTCCTGGAGAGCCGTGAGGACAGCCCGGCGTACGAGTACTGGCCGGCCGCGTTCCCGTACGCCGTCTTCGGATCGGTCCGGGTACCGAAGTTCCCGGCGAAGCCCGCGGTAGGACATCGGACGGACTGGGTGTCGGCGGGCGCCAAGTGGCAGCAGTACGGCACGATCAACGGCTGGTGGACGTTCACGGACATCAAGAGCTACCAGCCGCGCAGCGTGCTCAGCCAGCGGTGGTTCGGCCCGATCGTGCGGCCCCGGATGGTCGAGTTCGAGCTTCCGCACCGGGTCGGCAATGCGATGGGCGGCATGATCGCCGGGTTTGGTGACGGCGGGTCCGCGCACAGCGGTGACGCGGTGATGTCGCGCAGCTTCGCGCTGTACCAAGGCGAGGAGAGGCTGGTCGGGAACGGCCCGCGGCCGGACTTCGGCGTGGGTGGCCTGGCGCCGGAGAAGCGTCCGTACCGGTTGGTGGTCGACACGGTCGGGAACCCCGAGCTGACGCCGTACTCGACGAGCACGCACACCGAGTGGACCTTCACGTCCGGGGAGAAGGAGAACGCGCCGCTGCCGCTGGCTCAGCTCGACTACGACGTGGACGTCGACGCGGCGGGGCGGGCGAAGCGAAACTCGGTCTTCACCGTCAAGCCGGTGGTGCTGGGCAGCAGCGCCCGGCAGGACGCGGTGGTCTCGGTCGGGCTTGAGGTCTCGTACGACGACGGCGCGACCTGGCAACGGCTGCAACTGAAGGAGCGCAAGGGCAGCTGGGAGACCCAACTGCACGCCCCACCACGGGCCGGCCACGTGTCGGTCCGCGTCACGGCCAACCAGCGCAACGGCGGCGGCATCACCCAGACGATCGTCCGAGCCTTCGGCCTCAGATAACGGGTAACGCCACAGCCCGGGAGGCGGCGCGGTGTCGCGCCGCCTCCCGGGCCCCGGCGGCCGGCCTCGTCCCCAGGTTCCTACGTGCGCTGCCGTGGACTACGCAGACCGGGGATGTTTACCCGCCACATCGGTGGAACTCTTCGCGAAAGGCCGCTGATCCGGCCAGGTGCGAGAGCGAACGGACCCCGCGCAAGGTTCCGGCCGCAGAACGAGATCCAGCCGGGAGGAAGCAACCAATGGCGACAGCAACGGCAACGACAACGACGAGCGACGAGGAGATCCAGCGGGAGGTCCTCGAGGAGCTCAAGTGGGACGCCCGCATACAGCCCAATGAGATCGGCGTCGCGGTGAAGGACGGCGTCGTGGTCCTGACCGGCTGGGTCGACTCCTACCTCAAGAAGTGGGCCGCGGAGCGGGCCGCGCACAAGGTGCGCGCGGTGGCCGCGGTCGCCAACGAGATCGAGGTCCGGCTCCCGACTTCCGCCGAGCGCACCGACGCCGACATCGCAGCAGCCGCGACCCGCGCGCTGGAATGGGATGCGGGAGTGCCGATCGAGAACCTCGAGGTCACGGTGTCCGGCGGGTGGGTCACTCTTCGCGGCCAGGTCGAGTGGCAGTTCCAGAAGTACGACGCGGAGCGAGCTGTTCGTCGTCTGTCCGGCGTGCGTGGGGTCAGCAATCTCATCACGGTCACCCCACGGGTCAAGCCGTCACCGCGCGAGCTGAAGAAGCGGATCGAGGAGGCGCTCGTGCGCAGCGCCGAGACCGACGCCGAACGGATCATGACCGAGGTGCGCGGGGACACGGTCATCCTGAAGGGAACCGTCCGCTCATGGGCCGAACGGAGAGAGGCGGAGCGAGTGGCCTGGTCCGCGCCCGGCGTGGCCACGGTCGACAACCAGATCACGATCGGCCCGTCCTGAGCCGACCCACCGGCACGACTACGGCCTCCGCGTGACCCAGGCGGTCCACCGTGACCACTGCGCGGACGCGGGATGTGCCGAGCGGCCTCGGCGTCGCAGCCTGGCAGGTGTGGCCTGGCAATCCGGCCGGCCGCAGCACGAAGGGAGCAGAGAATGGCGATGCCCGCAGCACGCACGAGGAACGACGTCGCCCGCTGGGACACGGCGAGCGAGTTCGACCGGCTGACCCAGCAGATGTCTCAGTTGTTCCAGGGGCAATGGCCGGAGTTGCCGTCGCTGCTCGGTTCGGACGGCTTCACCCCGCTGGCCGACGTGGAGGAGACCGACGACGCGTATCTCCTGGAGGTCGAACTGCCCGGCGTCAAGAAGAAGGACATCAACATCGACCTGGAGGGCCGGCGGATCGTGATCAGCGGTGAGCGCCCGGAACAGAAGCGGACCGGTTGGTTGCGCCGCCAGAACCGCTCCTGGGGACGCTTCCGCTACGAGGTCGTTCTGCCCGACCCCGTGGATGAGGATCGCGTAGAAGCCACGCTCAACGACGGCGTTCTGCACGTGCGGGTGCCGAAGAGCTCCGCCGGCCGACGCCGGCACGTGGAGGTGAAGTAGCCGCAGCCCGGATCGTGATCATCGGCGGTGGGTCGGCTGGGAGGCGTTCCGGTGTGGTGTTGTGCACCGGACAACTCAGCCGTCACGGGGAATGCGTGGGGTGCAGGTGCTCGTGAACCATGCGGATGGCGAAGGCGCCGTCCCCCACCGCCGCGGCCACCCGCTTCACCGACCCACTGCGGACATCGCCGACAGCGAAGACGCCCCGTCTGCTGGTCTCGAGCGTCTTCCGGCCGGCAAGCTGACTGCCGGTGAGGGCGAACCCGCGATCGTCCAGGTCGATTGCGCCGCCCAGCCAGCCGACGTGCGGGATACCGCCGATGAAGACGAACAAAGCCTTCGCCGGTACTGTGCGGCACTCGCCGGTCTTCAGATCCTCGACCACGACTTCCTCCATGGCGCAGGTACCGCGGACCTCACGGAGTTCGCTGTGCACCGCGACCTGGATCCCCACAGTCTGCTCGATCCGGTCGGCCAGGTAGCGGGACATGTCCTGACCAAGGTCGTTGCCCCGGACAACCAGCAGCACATCGGCCGCGTGCTGGGCCAGGAACACCGCGGCCTGCCCGGCGGAATTGCCGCCGCCGACGACAACCACCGGGTCGTTGCGGCACAGGTTCGCCTCCGCCTCGGTCGCCGCGTAATAGACGCTCGCCGACGTGAAGGCATTCAGTCCGCGCAGGTCGAGCTGCCGGTACCGAACGCCGGAGGCGATCAGCACCGCTCGGCCGCTGATCCGTGTCTCGTTGTCCAGCAGGACTACCTGGTGTCCGTCCCTCTCCTCCAGTGCGACGGCGGTGGCAGGCACGGTGATCTCGGCGCCGAAACGTCTGGCCTGGAGCTCAGCGCGGTCGGCCAGCTCGGCGCCACTGATGCCTGCCGGGAAGCCGAGATAGTTCTCGATCCTCGACGCAGTGCCTGCCTGGCCGCCGGTGGCCACGGCATCCAGGACCACCGTCGCGAGACCTTCCGACGCGCCGTACACCGCGGCCGCGAGACCGGCCGGCCCCGCACCGACAATGATCAGGTCCCACACCGACTCCACCGGCGCCGCACGGCGAAGACCCACCGCGGCAGCCAGCCGGGCATTCTCGGGGTTCCGCAGCACCTCCCCGCGCCAGATCACCACCGGGGTTTCGTTCCGCTCGACGCCGAGTTCGCGCAGCAGGCGATCAGCCTCCGCGTCGGTCTCCAGGTCGATCCAGTGATGCGGCAGCCGGTTCCGCGCGGCGAAATCGCGCAACCTGCGCGTGTCGGCCGAGAACCGGGACCCGATGATCGCGAAGCCCGCGCCGAGTGAGCAGTCGAGCGACCGGCGGATCAGGAACGCCCGGAGAACCAGGTCGGCCAGCCGTGGATCGTGCTGTACCAGCTCTTTGAGCCGGTCGAGCGGTACGGCGAGCACCTGCCCCGGCTCCAGCGCCATCGCGGTGAGGAACAGCGGCCGCCCGGACACGATGCCGATCTCGCCGAGGAAGCGGAGCGGGCCGTGGACGGCGACGACGCGCTCCGGCCGGCCTAGCTCCTCCACGACGGCCACAGTGCCGTCGAGCACGACGATGAACTCCTCCGGCGACTCCCCCGCCGCCTGCAGTATCTCGCCGGCACTGGTCGTGCGGCGTTCACCCACGCGCGCGAGCTTGGCCAACTGGTCGCGGTCCAGCCGCGGAAAGGCGCCGTACAGATCGGGCGTCTCCTTCATCCGGCGGCTCCGATCACGACGCGGTTTCCCTTGCCAGCGCTTCTTCCAGCCATGGGCGCAGCGCCGACGCCGGCGCCGCACCGATCTGCGTCGCGACCGCCTGACCACGGCGCCACACCATCAGCGTCGGAATGGATCTCACGTCGAAGCGCCGGGACAGCTCCGGCGCCTCGTCGGCGTTCACCTTGACCAGTTTGAGCTGCCCCGCCCGCTCGGTGGCGAGCTGTTCGAGCACCGGACTGACCATCCGGCACGGTCCGCACCACGGCGCCCAGAGATCGACGAGCACCGGCAGGTCGGACCGCTCCACGACCTCGGCGAAATCGTTGTCACCGGCATCGACGATCCAGGGCAGCGGCTGATGGCAGTTCCCGCACCGGGGAGTCCCTTTCGCCGCGCCGGGCACCCGGTTCCGGCGCTTGCACTGCGGACAGGTCACCACGTTCATGCCGCTGCCTCCACCGGGTTCTCGTGCCTGACCACGATGTTGCCGTCCTCGACGGTCACCCGGATCACTGCTCCGTCCAGCACGTTGCCGCTGAGGAGTGCACGACCGATGCGTGTCTCCACCTCGCGGGCGATGAAGCGGCGCAGCGGGCGGGCGCCGTAGACCGGGTCGAAGCCCTGAGCGGCGATGTGCCGAGCCGCCTCCGGCTCGACCTCGAGGGTCATCCGGCGATCCGCCAGCCGGGTCCGCAGGTCGTCGAACATCAGGTCGACGATGCGCTCGATCTCGGACATCGTCAGCGGCTTGAACAGCACGATCTCGTCGACGCGATTGAGGAACTCGGGCCGGAACTGCCGCCGCAGCTCTTCCATCACGGCGTCCCGCGCGTCCTCCTTGACCTGTCCGTCGGCGGTCACCCCGTCCAGCAGGTACGCCGAACCGATGTTCGAGGTCATGATGATGACGGTGTTGCGCATGTCCACGGTCCGACCCTGCGCATCGGTCAGGCGGCCGTCGTCGAGGATCTGAAGCAGCGTGTTGAAGACATCGGGGTGTGCCTTCTCGATCTCGTCGAACAGCACCACGGAGTACGGCTTCCGCCGAACAGCCTCGGTCAGCTGGCCACCCTCCTCGTAGCCGACGTACCCAGGTGGTGCTCCCATCAGCCGGCTCACCGTGTGCCGCTCCTGGTATTCGCTCATGTCGATGCGGACCATGTTCTCCTCGGTGTCGAACAGCGCCGCCGCGAGTGTCTTCGCCAGCTCGGTCTTTCCGACTCCGGTCGGCCCGAGGAAGATGAACGAACCGATCGGCCGGCGCGGGTCCTTGATCCCCGAACGGGCTCGGACGATGGCATCCGCCACCAGCTGGACCGCCTCGTCCTGGCCGACCAGGCGCTCGTGCAGCACTTCGTCCAGCCGCAGCAACTTCTCCCGTTCGCCCTCCTGCAGGCGGCTGACCGGGATGCCGGTCCACCGCGACACGATCGCCGCGATCTCGTCCTCGGTCACAACCTCGCGCAACAGCCGATGACCGTGCTGCTTCTCGGCCAGGCGCTCCTCCTCGGCGGCGAGTTGCCGTTCGAGCTCCGGAAGCCGGCCGTGCCGCAGTTCGGCGGCCCGATTGAGGTCGTAATCGCGCTCGGCCTGCTCGGCCTCCTGCCGGACCTGCTCCATTTCCTGCCGCAGCGCCTGCACCTTCCGCAACGCCTGCCGTTCGGCCTCCCACTGCGCGTGCATCGCATCAGCCTCGGCGCGGAGATCGGCCAGCTCCTTGCGCAGTTCGTCCAGCCGCTGCCGGCTGGCGGCGTCCTCCTCCTTGGCCAGTGCGGCCTCTTCGATCTCCAGCCGACGCACCCGCCGGGTCAGCTCGTCCAGCTCGGCCGGCATCGAGTCGATCTCGGTCCGCAGCATCGCGCACGCCTCGTCGACCAGGTCGATCGCCTTGTCCGGCAGGAACCGGTCGGAGATATACCGGTGGCTGAGCACGACGGCCGCGACGATCGCGGCGTCCTGGATCTTTACACCGTGGAAGACCTCCAGCCGCTCCCGCAGGCCGCGCAGAATCGAGATCGCGTCCTCGACCGTCGGCTCGTCCACGATCACCGGCTGGAACCGGCGCTCCAGCGCCGCGTCCTTCTCGATGTGCATCCGGTACTCGTCCAGCGTGGTGGCGCCGATCATGTGCAACTCACCGCGGGCCAGCATCGGCTTCAACATGTTGCCCGCGTCCATCGCTCCCTCGGTCGCTCCCGCGCCCACGACGGTGTGCAACTCGTCGACGAACAACAGGATCCTGCCCTCGGCCGCCTTCACCTCGTTGAGCACCGCCTTGAACCGTTCCTCGAACTCGCCGCGGTACTTGGCTCCGGCAACCAGCGACGCCAGGTCGAGCGCGAACACCGTCCGGTTCCGCAAACCCTCCGGCACGTCGCCGTTGGCGATCCGTTGCGCGAGACCCTCGACGATCGCGGTCTTGCCGACGCCCGGGTCGCCGATCAGCACCGGGTTGTTCTTGGTCTTGCGGGACAGGATCTGCACCACCCGGCGGATCTCGGTGTCGCGGCCGATGACCGGATCCAGCCGGCCTTCCGACGCGTCCTTGACCAGGTCCCGGCCGTACTTCTCCAACGCTTCGTACGACGCTTCCGGCATCGCCGAGGTGACCCGCTGGTTTCCCCGGACGGCTGTCAGCGCCGAGAGGAAGCCGTCGCGGGTCAGCCCCTGCTCGGCGAGCAGCCGCCCGGAGGTGCTCTGCCGCCCTTCTTCCAGCAAAGCGATCATCAGGTGCTCGATCGAGACGTACTCGTCCTTGAGCCGCCTGGCCTCCCGGTCCGCGGCGTCGAGAAGCCGGGACAGCCGCTGGGTGACCAGCACCTGGCCGGGCTCCACCCCCGGTCCGCTGACCTTCGGACGCCGGTTCAGTTCCTGTTCCACTCGGTCCCGCAGGCCGTCGGGATCCGCGCCGGCCTGCGCCAGCAGCCTCGGTGCCAGACCGTCGGGTTGCTCCAGCAGCGCGAGCAGCAGGTGCTCACCGTCCACCTGACTGTGGCCGAATCGCAGGGCCTTGGTCTGAGCGTCGTGCAGAGCTTCCTGCGACTTCTGTGTCAGCCGGTTCATGTCCATGTTCTGGCTCCTGTCCGGGCGAAGCGGCGGCGCTCCGCCTCCAGTACGGCGATCCGGTCCAGCAGATCCAGCACCAGCCCCATCGCCGCATAGTTCAAGGCGAACCCGGCTCGCAGCCGCTGGATCCGGGCCACCCGGCCCAGCTGCGGCGGGCTGAACCACAACTCGCCGTTGCGGTCGGTCGTGGCCTCGAGCAGTCCGAGCGCGACGAATCGCCTGAGCAGGTCGGGATGTAGTCCGGACAACCTGGCGAAGTCCTCCAGGGCGAACCTGGTGGGTCTGGTCAACTGACGACTCATGCCCGCCTCCTCGGGTCGAACTTCGACGTACCGGCCAGTTCCTCGAACAGACGCTTCTCCTCGCGGGTCAGCCTGTTCGGTACCATCAACCTGACCTCGGCGTACAGGTCGCCCGGTGTCCCGCGCGGGTTCGGCAGACCGCGCCCCTTGAGCCGCAGTCTGCGCCCGGTCGAGCTGCCCTTCGGCACCTTCACCGTCGTCTCGCCGCCCGGTGTCTCGACCGGGACCGTCGCCCCGAGCGCCCCCTCCCAAGCGGCGAGCGGCAGGTCGACGATCAGGTCACGGCCCGACAGCCGGTACCGCGGATGATCGGCGATCCGGACGACCAGATACAGGTCGCCGGCCGGCGCGCCGCCGGTGCCCTGCCCGCCCTGCCCGGCGAGCCGGATCCGCTGGCCGTTCACCACACCGGCCGGGATCTTGACGTCGATGGTCCGATCCGCCCCGGTCGGACTGCGCACGGTGAGCTTCCGGTTGCCGCCCCGGTAGGCCTCCTCCACGGTCAGCTCCAGCTCGACCTCCTGGTCCGCGCCCGGGATCCGGCCCCAGCCGCGCCGGGTCCGTCCGCCGAACATGCCGCCGAGCAGGTCGTCCAGATCGATGCTGTCGGCATCGAACGGGCTGCCTGCGGTCTGCCAGCTGCTCTCGTGCCAGGTCTGCCCGCCCCCGGCGCGGCCGGGCCCGGCACGAGAGCGCGCGTACGTGTCCGGGTCGACGTCCGGAGGGACGCGCCGGAAGTCTTCGCCGAAGGCGTCGTACCGTTTGCGCTGCTGCGGATCGGACAGTACGTCGTAGGCCTCGGAGATCTGTTTGAACCGTTCCTCGGCGCCCGGGTCCTTGTTGACGTCAGGGTGGTACTGGCGAGCGAGTTTGCGGTAGGCCCGCTGGATTTCGTCGGAGCTCGCGCCCCTGGACACCCCGAGGATCTCGTAGAAGTCCCTGGCAGGCATCAGCTCTCCTCCGCGGCGACGATGACGGCAGCCGGACGAAGCACCCGGGTCCCGTCGCCGTACCGTGGCCTGACGACATGCACGATCGTGCCGCCCGGTGTGTCCGGCGCGGGTGCGGTACCGACCGCCTCGTGCAGGGCCGGGTCGAACGGCTTCCCGCGGTCGTCGAACCGGGGGTAGCCGAGTCCGGCAAGGACGGCGAGCGCCTGGTCACGCACGGCCCGGACACCCTCGACGATCGCGTCGCGGTCGGCGTCGGCGTGCTCCAGCGCCAACTCCAGGTTGTCGACGACCGGCAGCCAGCTGGCGGCAACCAGGGCCCGTTCGGCCTCGCGCGCCTGGCCGGCCTCCCGAGCGGCGCGCTTGCGGAAGTTGTCCAGCTCGGCAACCGTGCGCCGCCACCTGTCCTCCATCTCGGCGGCCTGCTGCCGGGCTTCCTCCAGTTCCGCCGCGGTCGGCGGCGCCGTACCGGCCTCAGTCTCAGCCTCGGTCTCAGCGTCGGCCTCGGTCTCGGTCTCTTGATCGGCCATCCCCATCAGCTCGTCGTGAACTCGGCGTCGATGACGTCGTCATCACCACCGTCCGCCGGGGGCGTGCCGGTGGAGCCCTGCGGCGGCGGCGTCATGTTCAGCGCCTGGGCGACCTGCTGCAACTCCCCGGTCAGCGAACGGAGCCGCTCGAGGGACGTGTCCTGATCCTTCAGCGCCTCGCGCGCGTCGCCGACCAGCATCTCGGCCCGGGCCCGGTCGTGCTCGGCCACCGCGTCGCCGCGGTCGGCGAGGACCTTGTCCACCTGATAGGCGGCCGAATCGAGCGTGTTGCGCGCATCGACCAGTTCCCGCAGCCGGCTGTCCTCGCTGCGGTGTGCCTCGGCGTCGGCGATCATGCGTTCGACCTCGGACTGGTCCAGGTTGGAGGTCTCGCTGATCGTGACCTTCTGCTCCGCTCCGGTGTCCTTGTCCTTGGCGGCCACGTGCAGGATGCCGTTCGCATCGATGTCGAAGGTCACCTCGATCTGCGGCACGCCGCGAGGCGCCGGACGGATGTTCTCCAGCCGGAAGCGGGCCAGGATCCGGTTGTCTGCCGCCGACTCCCGTTCGCCTTGCAGGACGACCACGTCCACCGCGGTCTGGTTGTCCTCGGCGGTGGTGAAGGTCTCGGTGCGGCGGGCCGGGATGGTGGTGTTGCGTTCGATCACCTTCGTCATCACCCCGCCCATCGTCTCCAGCCCCAGCGACAGCGGGGTGACGTCGAGCAGCAGTACGTCCTTGACTTCGCCCTTGATGATCGCAGCCTGGACCGCGGCACCGATCGCGACCACCTCGTCGGGGTTGACGGTCATGTTGGGGTCCTTGCCGCCGGTCATCCGGCGAACCAGCGCCTGCACCGCCGGGATCCGGGTGGATCCGCCGACCAGGATCACCTCGTCGATGTCGTTGGAGGTGATCTTGGCGTCGGCCATCGCCTGCTCCACCGGACCGAGACACCGATCGATCAGGTCGCTGGTCAGCTGCTCGAAGGTGGATCGCATCAGCGTGGTGTTGAGGTGCTGCGGACCTTGTGCGTTCGCGGTGATGAACGGGAGGCTGATCGTCGTCTGGGTGACCGACGAGAGCTCGACCTTCGCCTTCTCGGCGGCTTCGAAGAGCCGCTGCAACGCCTGCGGATCGCTGCGCAGGTCGACCCCCACCTCGCGCTGGAAGTCGTCGGCCAGCTTGTCGACGATCCGGCGGTCGAAGTCGTCACCGCCCAGGTGCGAGTCACCGGCTGTGGCCCGGACTTCGACCACACCGTCGCCGACCGTGAGCACGCTGACGTCGAAGGTGCCACCGCCGAGATCGAAGACCAGAACCGTCTCGTTCTCCCGCTTGTCCATGCCGTAGGCGAGCGCCGCCGCGGTCGGCTCGTTGATGATCCGCAGTACCTCCAGGCCTGCGATCCGGCCGGCGTCCTTGGTCGCCTGGCGCTGGGCGTCGTTGAAGTACGCGGGCACCGTGATGACGGCTTCGGTGACCTTCTCTCCCAGGAACTTGCCGGCGTCCTCGACCAGTTTGCGCAGCACCAGCGCGGAGATCTCCTCGGGCGCGTGCAGCTTGTCCCGGATCTTGAACCTGACTGCTCCGTCCGGCCCGGCGACCACGTCGTACGAAACCGCCGACACCTCCGAGGAGACCTCCTCGAACCTTCGGCCGATGAACCGTTTCGCCGAGCTGATCGTCCCCTTGGGGTTGAGGACGGACTGCCGGCGTGCCAACTGGCCGACCAGCCGTTCGCCGGCGTCGGTAAACGCCACCACCGAAGGCGTGGTTCTGGCCCCCTCAGCGTTCGGTACGACCGTTGGCTGGCCGCCCTCCATCGCCGCGATCACAGAGTTGGTCGTGCCCAGGTCGATGCCGACGGCCTTCGCCATGGTCTTCCTCCTGTGTCCTCCGGGGCGTTCGTTGGCGTGTCACGGATGCACCCAGCTTGGTCTGGTCAGGATCGGAAGCACATCCCTGGAACATGCGGTTGCGGGCATCAGGCCACCGTCGCAGCCGAGCCTTCGATGGCGCGATCGGACATCTGCGCCGGCTTTCGCCGCGGCACCGCGGGCGCATCCCCGGATCAGGTGGTTTTCCGGCTCTCCGCGCAAGGCCAGGACACGGACAGTTCGGCCGCAGCCGGAGGACTGCGCGGACCCGGGATGTGCTGCGTCGTCGTCGCGTCGGAGGCTGACAACGGCGGGATCGGCACATCAGGGTCCGCACCAGGGCCGGTAGAGGGATTCCAGAGCTCCGCACGGGAACGCGAAGGGCTGAAGCAGCTGCCTGAGGAGGTAGGCATGTACGCGCAAGTCGGCGACCACATCCACGTGCACGGACACAAGGTCGGATGCCCGGTGCGAGACGGCACGATCATCGAGGTCCGAGGCAGCAACGGCACACCTCCGTACCTGGTGCGCTGGGTCGGCCTCCAGAACCCTGCCCTGGTCTACCCGGGACCGGATGCCCAGGTCGTCCAATTCCCTCCCGCCGGCACCCGGCGAGACCGGCTCTACGGGTGGTGAGTCGGCTGCTCGGCGGCGAACATCCACTCGTGCTTCTGCAGGCCGCCGGTGACACCGATGACCAGGTCCTGGCTGACGAGGTCGGCAGCGCCGAGCCTTTCGATCCGGCCCTGGTTGTTCTCGATCACCTTGCTCAACCGTTCGACGATCAGCGGTGCCACCTTCGTACTGTCGAGGAAACCGCGGGGGAAGCCAGTGAAAGGTGTTTCGGCCGCAACGGTCTCGACCCGCGCGTCGGCGGCGTCGCCGATCGTCGTCAGGCGCTCGGCGACGTCGTCGGACCAGAGCCTGACGTCATCGGCGAGTTCGTCGAGTTGCGTGTGAAGTTGCCTGAACCACAGGCCGCTGACGTTCCAGTGCGCCTGCTTCGCGATGAGTGCGAGATCTACCAACTCGATCAGCAGCGGGGCCAGTTCTCGTCCGACAAGCTGCCGCTCCATAGCTCTGCTCCTGCCTAGAGGGATCACCTCATCATGGCCAGCACCTCCAGTGGCGGCATCCCGCGACCGCGTAGCGCGTGATCACCCGGGTTCATCGATCGATCAACGATCCGCGGTCAGGACGACGCGGGTCAGCTCGACCCGGGACCGGACGTCGAGTTTGCGAAAAGAGTGCCGCAGGTGCGACTCGACGGTATGCGGGGACAGGCCGAGCTCGTCGGCGATGGCCCGGTTGGTGAGGCCGACGGCGGCAAGTCGCGCGACCCGGAGCTCTGCTGCCGTCAGGCTGGCCCAGCCGAACGAGGGATTACCGGTGGCCGGCGTTCCCCCGCGCGGGCCCGTGACATCGGCCAGCCGCTCGCGGGCGCGCTGAGCGAGGACCACGGCGCCGGCGTCGGTGTAGCCGGCCAGCGCCGACTCGAACTGTTCGACGGCCTGGGCGCGCCGACCCCGCTGAAGAAGAGCCTGTGCCGCATCCTCGGCGGCACGGGCTCGAGCCAGCGGGCGGGGACTCGCTTCGAACGCGCGCGCAGCCGCTACCAGGCGATCGGCATCGTCGTCGAGCAGGCCGCCGGCCTGCATGGCCGCGGCCACAAAGGAGGTCACCCCGCGGTTGATCCGGCCGAGGGCATCCGTCGCCTCGGCGGCCATGCCCGCCAGCGCGGCGTCGCCGACGCGCCTGGCCAGCCTGACCAGGAACGGTCCCGCCATGGGGTCGAACGCCAGTGCCTGCAACCCGTTCGGCAGCTGATCAGAGGCCGAGGAAAGTTCTGCCAGTACTCGGGAAGGGTCCTCGCCGGCCGCCTCGTCGAGCGCTGCCGTCGCCCAGGCCAACTGCTGGGCCCCGACGCTTCTGGGCTCGCTCACCGCGCTCACCCCACGGCGCAGCCGGCGGCGGCCCGGCTCGAACTCCCCGCGGTAGGCATGGGCCTGCGCGAGTACGGCGCACAACACGGGCACGTGCACCGACAACCCCAGCTCCTCGGCCTGGATGAGGCCTGAATTGCCTTCGGCAACGGCTTCGTCGAGGCGGCCCCGCTGCAACTGCAGCATGGCGCGGGAGATGTACCCCGGCACGTCCAGGTACTCCGTGCCGGCCGCACCCACCCATCGACTCCCGGCGTCGAACGCGGCCTGCGCCTCCTCGAAGCGATCGAGCGCCATCAAGGTGCGCCCGCGCGCCCACGAGGTTTCCGGATGCTGCACCCCCGCCGGATCGCCGGCCAGCAGGTCAACGGCTCGATCGACCAGTTCAAGCGCTCTCGTCAAGCGGCCGCGCACTCGCTCGGCCGCCGCCATGACGAGCAGCGCCCGGCCCGCGCGAACCGGCCTCGTGCCGACGGTGATCGCCTGTTCGCCGGCCCGCAGCGCCGCAGCGGCGTCACCGGCTACCAGGTGTGCCTTCGACGCCGCGGCGTACAGGAGGGCCCGCGTCGAGTCGTCGACGCCCCGGAGGCCCAGCGCGGTCGTGGCATGGTGCAGCGCGGAGGCCGAGTACCCGGCGATGCCGAGCGAGTCGGCCAGTTGGCACCGAAGTCTCGCCTCGATGTCGACCGGCAGGTCGGCCCGCAGCGCGTCTTCGGCCAGCGTTAGGGCGTCCGTCCTCCGCCCCGCCCGGAAGAGCAGCCCGGTCGCCTCCAGGAGGCGCTGCGGGCGGTCCGCGTCGGCGGTCGGCATCAGGTCGACAGCACGCAGCCGCAGGTCTGCGGCTGCGCCGGGATCGTCGGCCGCGACCTCGTCGGAGGCACGAACCAGCAAGGCGACGAAGTGCGTGTCGCCGCGCTCCGCGCCGATGATCGCATGGGCGGCCGCCTCGGAGATCGAGCCGCCGGTGCCGAGCAACGCGTCGGCAGCCTCCCGGTGCAGACTCTTCCGCGCATCCGCCGGCAGCGCATCGTAGGCCGCCTCACGGACGAGGGCGTGCTGAAAACTCAACCGCGCGCCCTCCTCCACCAGCAGCCCCACCCCGAGCGCCTCGTCGATCGACGGCAACAACTCGGCGACCTGACAGTGCAGAACCCGAGCGACGGGTGGTAGGTCGAAGGTTCGGCCGAAGATCGAGGCAACGCTCAGTAGTTGCCGGGTGAGCGGACCTACCTGCGTGAGCCATCCGCGAAGCCGCTGTTCCGGTGCGGGTCGAAGCCGGGCGAATGCTGCGTCGATGACCAACTCGTGGTCGTCGGCGAGCGTCGAGAGCAGATCCACGATCATGGAAGGGTTGCCGGCGCATTTGTCCAGCAGTTCCAGCAGCATGGTGTCGGGCGTCGCACCCAGCAGATCACCGGCCACCCCCGTCACCGCGGCCGGCGGCAGCGGCGCCAACTGGAGTCTGACCGCGCCGGCCGCGGCCAGGTCGGAGACCAACGTGTCCAGCGTTGGCATCGACGGCCAGGGGCGTCGGCTCAGCAGCCATAGCACCGGGCTGGTCGCCAGGCGTTCGGTCAGAGCCCGGACAGCGACCACTGTGAGTAGGTCCGACCACTGCAGGTCGTCCAGCGTGATCAGCACGGGGTGACGTGCGACCGTTCCCCGGAGCGCCGTCTCGAGCTGGTCGATGAGCCGGGTGGCGCCGTACTCCAGCACCTGCGCGGGAGCGAACTCCGTCTCGCTGAGGATCGGTGGACTACTGTTCCGCATCGCCTCCAGCAGCGGTGCCAGCGGCGTCGTCCGACGGAACTTCCCGGCGGCTCCGGGTGCTACGGCGACCCCGAGGCGCCGCGCTTGGATCGCCGCCTCCAGCACCAGCCGGCTCTTTCCGAGGCCCGCCGTGCCGTCGACCACCACGACACCTCCCTGGCCGGCCGCCGCTGCCGCGACAGACTCACCGAGACGGCGGACCTCGGTCTCCCGGCCGTACAAGGGTCGGTGCGGTGGGCTGGAAGTCGGCGTACTTCGGACCTCTGCCCGCGTCGGCCGTCCCGTCACGTCAGCGCGCCGGCGGAGACGTCATCGCCGGCGCGCTGATCGCGTTCGCCGTGCACGAACGCGCGCGTCAAGTCCACGCGGCTGCGGATGCCGAGCTTGCGATACACCTTGCGCAGGTGGAAGGACACGGTGTGCGGCGACAGGAAGACGCGCTCCGCCACCTCGCGATTGGTCAGCCCTTGGGCGACCAACTCTGCCACCGTCCGCTCGGTGCCGGTGAGCGCTTCCCACGCCTCGGCGCGACGTCGCGGCCCGTCGGCACGGCTGTCCGCCCACCGCAGTTCGTGGCGCCTGTTCAGACCCCGCACGGATGTTTCGCTCCGCCGGTCGGTCCCGGGCGCCGCCGGCAGGAGCGTGGAAGGCCGTCCGTTCCCCGCTGCCTGACCACGCAGCGCCAGACGCACCGCCACCGGAACGCCGGCGGCCACCGACTGCCGGACCAGTTCGTGGTGGAAGCCCAGCACATCTTTTCCGACGACCGTGAACAGGTCTGCCGCGACGACATCGCGGAGCCCCCGCCGCACCTGCTCGTCCGGCCACCCGAGGAGATCGGTCAAGTCGTCCACGCCGAACAACCGATCCAAGGACGCGGTGACGCCGAGGAGGTGGCGCGCCGTGGAGCTGAGCCGCATGAGCCAACCGCGCACGACCTGACGCACCTCCCCCGGTGGTTGCTCGGACAGCAGCCGTGCCCGGCCGGCGATCACGGCGACGCCGCCCTCCTTTCGAAGCCCGTCCAGGAGCGCTCTGACAAGGAGCGGGTTCCCCGCCGCACCGCGAGCCATGGCGAGCAGGTCGTCGTCCGGCCGCGCCATCAGCACGTCCGCGATGACCTCGGCGACCGCCTCGTCCGTCAGCGGTCCGAGCGCAATCCGAGCCGCTCCCTGGCGCTCCCACTCTCCGAACAGCCATTCTGCCGAGCGCTGCCGTGTCCCTGTCCGGCGCACCAGCGCCCATCCGACCGGCTGGTCCGTCCCCAGCAACGTCGGCAACTCCCGCAGCAACATGACAGTCGTCGCGTCGGCCCACTGAACGTCGTCCACGGTGATGAAGACCGGACCTCGTGCCGCCAGCCTCCCGATCCGAGCCGCCACCTTCTGGAGGCACGCGAGCCTGTCCATCGCGGCTGTGGGCGCCCGGGCAGGCGGACCGCCCAGTGGTGCCAGGTCCGGTCCGGTGAACAGGGACGCCAGTGGCCCGGGCCATGGCAACTCATCGACTTGAGCACTCACGAGGGTGAACCCGTCCTGCTTTGCCCGCTCCTCGGCCGCGGCGAGCAGCTGGGTCTTCCCGATGCCAGGCGTACCGTCCACCAGCAGGATCCCTCGGTGACCGGTCGCCACGGAGTCGAGGAGGCCGGCGATCGCCCTGGATTCCTCCAACCGTCCGCGAAGCCCGCCGTCCGGAGATCTCTGCGTGTCCATGGGAGCCGCTCCCTCGCTCATCGGGTGCGTCGCCGTACACCTGGACACTCCTCCGACGACCGGCGACCCGCCAGCTTTGTCGAGGAAGTGCCGAAGGCAGCTACACCTGCGGAGCACCTTGCCCAGCCTCAAAGTCATTCAGCGGCTGCGCGGGGACGAGCACGATCCCGTCGGCGGTGAGCTGGAACTCCCTGACACCGGAGCGGTGGTTGGCGGCCCGTGTCTTCAGCACCGTCAACGTGCGTGACATCGGGCCGGTGAGGCCTCTGTACTGCAGTAGTACGACGTTGTCGGCCATGTGCGACACGGCCACGTCCGAAACTTTCGAGACGCCGGACAGCTCAGGGAGCTCATAGGTCATCATCAGGCTCGTGCCGTGCCGCGACGACCTGTGCAACAGGGAATAGAGGTACTCCCGAAAGCGCAGCTCGTCCGGCGCCGCGGCCTGCAGGTCTCCGAGGCTGTCCAGGAGGACCCTGCTCGCGCCGGTCGTCTCGATCAGGTCGAGAAGCTCGTACACCCACTGATCCACGTTCAGGTCGACAGGGCTGCGGTACATCACGGTCAGGTTGTCGGTCTTCACCGACCAGCCGAACTGCGACGCCGTCCGCTCCAGCTGTGCGGGATCCTCCTGCATCGTCGCGATGATCGCGGCGTCGCCGCGGCCGACGGCATAGGACACGAAGTGCAGTCCCATCAAAGTCTTGCCGATCCCGGTGGGTCCGGCCACCAGCGTCGAGGACCCCGACCAGTAGCCGTCCTCGAGCATGTCGTCGAGCGCGTGGATACCGGACGGAATCCGCTCACCGAGGAGGTCGTAGTCCTTCGCATCGGCCGGGTCCGCGAGCCGCGGATAGACCGTGAATCCATCCGCCGACAGGCGGTAGGAATGTGACCCTGCCAGGAAGCCGCCGCCGCGGAGCTTGTGGACCTGGAGAGCCCGGGACGTGCGCTCGGCGGAATGGACGCTCTTCAGCCCGATGATCGCATCGGCCACCGCGAATTCGGGCGAGCGCGGGATCTCGTCCTCCTGATACTCACCGATCCACATCGAGGTCGCCGGGAACGCGCTCAGCATGCCCGCGAGATCGTGGAGGAACGCCCGAAAGGCCCCACTCCGACTGCCGGCGTAAGCATGCGTCGCCTTGAAACTGTCGATCACGATCATCGCCGGCTGCTTGACGCGGATGAGCTCGCGTACGCGCTCGAGAACTCCCGGCAGGCCCTGCTCGCGCAGCGTCCCTCCGAGATCCTCGTACCACACGCTGCGCCCGACCGCGGCCGGATCGAAGAACGACAGCAGCTGGCCGTACCGCAGGATCTTCTCCAGCGGCTCGGAGACCGTGGACAGGTACAGGGCCGGCCGATCCGGGGTGGCGTTCGCGAACACCCATTGCTGCGCGAAGATCGTCTTGCCGGCGCCGGGGGCACCCATCACCAGGACGATCGCGTTGCGGGGCAGTCCGCCGCCGAGCACGACGTCGAGCGGCTCCGATCCCGACGTCATTCGGCCGTTCATGGGCTCCGTTTCGCAGCGGCCGCCGACCCCAGGTCGGCGCTTTGCCCCAGCAGATCCCGGACGACCGACATCAGCCGCAGCGGGTCCAGCGGTTTCCTCAGGAAGGCGGCCGAGCCTGCCTCGAGCGCCTCGTCCCGGAGGTCGAGCGTCGAGATCGCCAGCACGGGAAGGTCGAACTGCTGTCGTAACTGGCCACAGAGCCACAGTCCCTGCGCCCCGGAGATCAGCAGATCGATCAGGACGAGATCCGGAACCTTCCCCACGGTTTCGGCCAGCGCCTGCTCAGCCGTGGAGACAACGTTGACTCGGTACCCTTCGGTCCGCAGGAAGTAGTCGGCGAAGTCGGCGGCGAACGGATCCTGCTCGGCCAGCATGACGAGCCGCCCTTCTCCGCCCGGAATCCTGGCCGGCTCCAGCTGTACGCCGCTGGCGAGGCGGCGCTCCAGGAGGCGGTAGGCGTCACTGGCTGCCATTCCGTCCGACAACCGGTCGCGGACGAAGTGGAGTTGCTCGACCTGCACGCGTGAGTACAGACGGTGGCCGCCCGGACTCCGCTCGGGCACGACGACGCCGTAACGGTCTTCCCAGGACCGCAGCGTCGCCGCCGGTATGCCGAGCATCCGCACGAGGGCCCCGATACTGTACACAGGCGAATCAGGCATGGGCCGAACGCAATTCTCCCCGTTGGTACGACACGCGTTCCACCGGCGAAGGCGGCCGGTCGGGCTCCTGATCGCTGGAGCATGGGTGCTCGGTGCGAATACCTATTGTGAGTCGCAGACTACCTCATCGCGCGGCAGCCGACGCTGGAGGCCCAGGCGGCGGACTACAGGTTTCCGGGATGCCGGCGGGCGTCTCTTCGACGAGACTCGGCACGCGTCGAGACAGGAGGCGAACCGTGGACCCGCACGTCGCGGACGTTCTCTGCGCCCGGGTACGCAGAACGGGGTGAACAGCATGTCCGCCGTCACAGCCGGCCGATCGGCGCGTCGACGCGGCCGCCGGGCGTGGGCGCGGATCCTCGGCGGTGGCTTCCTTCTGTGGCTCGCCTGCCTCGTCGTCACGCTGTTGACCGCCAACGCCAACCTGGTCCCCACGCTGATCCTGCTCGGCAGCTTTCTCATCCCCGTCACGTTCGTCGCCTGGTCGTTCCAGAGATGGCGGGACGATCACGTCACGGCCGAGCTCATCGTCAGCGCTTTCGTGGTCGGCGGACTGCTGGGAGTGTTGTCGGCAGCCTTGCTGGAGACCTACCTGCTGGCGCCCTCCGCCTGGCTGTTCCTCGGCGTCGGCCTCATCGAAGAGGCGGCCAAGCTGGGCGGGCTCGTCTTCGTCACCCGCCACCTGACGCAGCGCCACGGCCGGGACGGATTCGTACTCGGCGCCGCGGTCGGCTTCGGGTTCGCGGCGTTCGAGTCGACCGGCTACGCATTCAACGCCTTGCTGACCGTCAAAGGTCTGTCACTGACTGCTCTTGTCGAGACGGAGCTGGTGCGCGGCGTCCTGGCGCCGTTCGGACACGGGCTGTGGACGGCGATCCTCGGTGGGGTCCTGTTCCTGGAGGCCCGCGGCGGCCGGCTCCGCTTCAACGGAGTGGTTCTGCTCATGTATGTGTGGATCTCGATGCTGCACGCATTGTGGGACTACACGCACAGCATTGCGCTCGCACTCACCTTCTTGCTCACCGGTACGCCGTGGCAGTACCGGCTGCTGTCCGTGGGCTATCTCCCGACGCCCACCGCAGAGCAGGTGCACGTGTTCACAGTGCTCTCCATCGGCTTCCTCGCTTTGGTGTCGCTGCTCGGCGTCGCGACGCTCTGGGTCACCTGGCGAAGGACCCGGCCCAAGAACGCTCGTTCGGCAGTGCTGCCGTGAGGTCCGGAGCGACCGCAGCTGCTGAGTGCGGTCTCAGGGATGGACCGACCGCACACGTCCGTCGCAGGCGATGATCATGGACGGATCGTTCGTGCGACCGGCGGTCACCTTGTCCGTCGCGGTGGTCGTGGCGTGGGCGGCGGCATTCGCCGTCGAGCGACTGGTCCGTCGTCAGCGACTGCGGTCGGACGCGACACTGTGGCTGTCGCTCGGACGGCGCTGCAAACGTTCGTTCCGGATCACTGTGATCGTCGCCGCATTGCTCCTGGCACTCCCGTACGCGGGACTGGGCCGGACCCTTGTGTCGGTGGGACGGCACGTCCTTCTCCTGGCCCTGATCGCGAGCGTTCTATGGCTGCTCATTCAGTTGAGCGGCGTCTTCGAAGACGTCACCGTCGCGCGCTTCGACATCGGCGTCAGCGACAATCGGCGGGCCCGCAAGATTCGGACCCAGGTCGTTCTGCTGCGCAGGATCTCGATCGCGGTCCTGGTCGTCGTAGCGGTCGCCACCGCGGTCATGACCATCCCTTCGGCACGTTCCGTCGGTGCGAGCTTTCTCGTTTCCGCGGGCGTGCTCAGCGTCGTAGTAGGTCTCGCTGCGCAGACGACGCTCGGCAACTTGCTGGCCGGGCTGCAGATCCTGCTCACCGACCCGATCCGCATCGACGACGTCGTTGTCGTGAACGACGAATGGGGTCGCATCGACGAGATCACCCTGACCTACGTCGTGGTCCGGGCCTGGGACAATCGGCGGCTCATCCTGCCGATCTCGTGGTTCACGACCAACGTCTTCCAGAACTGGACCCGGCAAGAGGCGCGGGTGATCGGCAGCGTCGTGCTGCACGTCGACTTCAGCGTGCCGATCGAGGAACTCCGCGCCGAGATGCACCGCCTGGTCCAGGAGTCACCGCTGTGGGACGGCCTGGACTGGGTGCTGCAGGTGGTCGACGCGACCCCGACGACGATGGTCGTCCGCGGTCTGGTGAGCTCCGCCGACGCGCCCAGCAACTGGGATCTGTGCTGCGAGGTCCGCGAGAAGCTGCTCACGTTCCTGCAGCAGCATCACCCCGGCGCACTACCGAAGGTTCGCGCCGACGTGGTCGAATCCGCAGTACCGATCCGTCTTCCGAGCACGAACCGGGCGGACGGCATCGGCCCGGACCATCGATCCGCACCGGACCACGAGGTGGAACGCTGACCTGATCGGGCCGATCTCCACAGGGCCGGCGCTGCTCTACACGTTTGCGTGGTGACGAGCACGGTTCGCCGCGGCAACATTGCGACAGCCGGCGTGCCTGCGACGAACTGTCCGGTCGTGGAACACCCGCACCTGAAGGAGGCTGCATGACGGTCATGGCTGTGCACAGGTTCGAGCGCTTCTTCCGCGCCGCCGCGGGCCTGGACGTCGACAAGGACGACCTCAAGCGCTACAGCGACTTCATCAGCGACAAGCTCCACGATCTCCTGGTGATCGGCGAGGGCACGGCGAAGGCGAACGGCCGGGACATCGTCCAGCCCCGCGACCTGCCCATCACCAAGGGATTGCAGGAGAGTATTCATGCCTTCCGCGAGATCGACGAGGAGATCGAGCTGCAGCCGATCCTGGCCCAGCTGGCGAAGTACGCGCCGTTCGACGTAACTGTGAGTGAGGAGACCGAGTCCCGGTTGCCGGAAGTGGTGGGAGGACTGAGCGTCGCGCTCGCTCGCACGTTCAAAATCATCGACCCCGAGGTCAAGAACCCGCAGGCGGCGCACTGGGAAGACGTGTTCCAGATTTTCGGCCTGCTGCTCTAGTTCCGGCAGCTGCCCGCCGTCCCTTCGCCACTCCCCCTCAGCGGGGCGGGCGGAGGACGGCGAAGGGGTCGGTGACGGTGAGTTCGCGGGTGACGAACTTGTAGACGGTCGCGGGACGGCCGCCGCTTTGCCCGGGGGTGGCTCGGCGCTCGGTCGGGTCGATCACGTGCCGGCGGGTCAGGACGCGGGTGAGGTTGGTTGCGCCGAGCTCGTAGCCGAGGGCGGCGCCGAACAGGTCGCGGAGCTCCGCGATGGTGAACTCCAGCGGCGCGAGCGCAAAGCCGATGTTGGTGTACGACAGTTTCGCGCGCAAGCGGGTGACCGCGGCCTCGATGAAGAAGTGATGGTCGAACGCGGTCGGCGGCAACTCGTCGACGGGGTGCCATTGCGTGTCCGACGGAAGCTTCGGCTGGACGTCGGACGGAACCAGACCTAGGTAGCCCGTCGCGAGCACCCGCGCCCGCGGATCGCGGTCGATCGCGCTGTGCGTGGCCAACTGCTCCAGGTGCGCGACGTCGCGCACGTCGACCTTCGCCGCAAGGTGACCGGTGATGGCTTCCCGGAGCCGCTCGGTGGGCTCGACCCCGCCGCCGGGAAGCGCCCAGCGGCCGCGGTACGGGCTCCGCGCACGTTTCCACAGCAGTACACACAGCCTGCCGTCGCGCACCGACAGGACCACTGCGAGCACCTCGTGCGGGTAGCTGGGGAAGTTAACCGGATCACCTTTCTTGGCTGTGGACACGAGGCAGATGGTAGCGTGTACCCAGTTATCGCCTCGCAGGCGAAAACCGCACGGAGAGCAGGGCAGCAGATGCAACTGACGACGGAGACGGTCCGGACCGCGGTGGCGGCCGCACTGCTCGAGGACCAGGCGGCGGACGACGTCACCACCAGATGGAGTGTCCCGGAGACCCCGCAGGCCGAGGCGGTGCTGATCGCCGAGCAGGCGGGGGCGCGTCGCCGGCCTGACCACCACTCCCCCACCGCGCTGGACATCAGTCTGCTGGTGACCCGCTGAACCAGGCTCGTCCCCGACATCATCACGCCTAGTTATCGCCTGTTGAGCGAAAACTTTCCGAACGAAGGATCTGTTGTGACCTTTGAGCAGCGCACCACCATCAACTGGCAGGACGAGGTACGGCGCCTCGCCGCGGAACGCGATGCCGTGATTCTCGCCCACAACTACCAGGAACCGGCGATCCAGGACGTGGCCCACCATGTCGGCGACTCGCTCGCCCTGTCGCGGATCGCGGCCGAGACCGAGGCGTCCACGATCGTGTTCTGCGGCGTGCATTTCATGGCCGAGACGGCGAAACTGCTCAGCCCGGACAAGACCGTGCTGATCCCGACGGCCCAGGCCGGCTGCTCGCTGGCCGACACCATCGACGCCGACCAGCTGCGGGCCTGGAAAGCCGAGCACCCCGATGCCGTGGTAGTTGCCTATGTCAACACCAGCGCGGCGGTGAAGGCCGAGGCCGACATCTGCTGTACGTCGTCCAACGCGGTGGAGGTGGTGAACTCGATTCCGGCGGATCGACCGGTGCTGTTCCTGCCCGATCAGTTCCTCGGCGCGCACGTGCGGCGGCAGACCGGCCGGGACAACATCGAGGTGTGGATGGGCGAGTGCCACGTCCACGCCGGCATCAGCGCGGCCGACCTGCGCGCTCAGGTGGCCGCCGATCCCGAGGCCGAGATCCTCGTTCACCCCGAGTGCGGCTGCGCGTCGTCGGCGGTCTGGCTCGCCGGCGTCGGTGACCTTCCGGCCGAGCGGACCCACATCCTTTCCACCGGCGGCATGCTGGACGCCGCCCGCGGCCTGACCTCGAAGACGGCCCTGGTCGCGACCGAGATCGGCATGCTCCACCAGCTACGCAAGGTCAATCAGCAGACCACTTTTCTGCCGGTGAACCCGAAGGCCTCGTGCCGCTTCATGAAGATGATCACCCCGGAGCTGCTGGTGCGCTGCCTGCGGGAGGGACGCGACGAGATCCAGCTCCCGCCCGAGGTCGTCGAGCGGGCCCGGCGGTCGGTCGAGCGGATGGTCGCCATCGGTAAGCCTGCGGGTGCGCGATGACCCGCACGACCGATGTCGTCGTGATCGGCTCCGGGGTGGCGGGCGCGTCGGTCGCGCTCGGTCTCGCGGCGACCCGTCGGGTGATCCTGCTCAGTGCCGGCGACGGCAGCACACCTTGGGCGCAGGGCGGCATCTCGGCCGCGTACGGCGAGGACGATCCGCTCGACCACTGGCACGACACCGAGATCGCGGGCGCGGGCTTCTGCGATCCCCGGAATCTCCGTGCGCTGGTCGAGGAAGGACCGCAGCGGCTGGCCGAACTCATCGCGCACGGGGCACGCTTCGACCGGGACGCGGCGGGCGCACTGTTGCGCACGCTGGAAGGCGGCCACAGTCGGCCGCGGATCGTGCACGCGGGCGGTGACGCCACCGGCGCAGAGGTTCATCGCGCGCTCCACGGCGCCTTGCAGCGCAGCGGCGTTCAGATGATGACCGGGCGTACGGTCGGTCTGCTGCAATCCGATTCCGGAAGCGTCGTCGGGGTGCTCGTCGAGACGGGCACCGAAATCCAGCAGATCGACGCGCGCGCCGTCGTACTGGCCACCGGTGGCATCGGCAATGCGTACCTGGCCAGCACCAACCCCGCGACGGTACGCGGTGACGGGATCGCCTTGGCGCTGCGGGCCGGCGCATCGCTGGTGGACATGGAGTTCGTGCAGTTCCACCCGACCGCGCTCCACACCGGCGAGACCAGCGGTCAGTTGCCTCTGGTCACCGAGGCGGTCCGCGGCGCGGGCGCCGTACTGCGCGACGCCGACGGCCGCCGCATCATGGCCGGACGGCATCCGCGCGCTGACCTGGCGCCCCGCGACATCGTCGCTCGCGCCATCGAAGCGACGATGCGCCGCGACGGAACGGACCATGTCTGGCTGGACGCGACCGGGGTCGCGGCGGACGTACTGCGGAAGCGGTTCCCGACCGTGCTGGCCTCGTGCGCACGCATCGGCGTCGACCTGTTGTCCGGGCAGATCCCGGTTGCGCCGGCCGAACATTTCCTGTGCGGCGGCGTGCGGACCGATCGGAACGGCGCGACCGACGTACCCGGCCTGTACGCCGTCGGCGAGGTGGCTGCGACCGGCGTGCACGGGGCCAACCGGCTCGCCTCGAACAGCCTGCTGGAAGGGCTCGTCTTCGGGCGCCGCGTCGCGGCGGCGCTGACCCTCGACCTCCCCGCGAAGGACCTCGGCCGCACTCGTGAGGTCCTTCTCGGCGACGATCGTGAACCGGAGCGGATTCGGACGATCCTGAGCAAGTACGCCGGCATTCGTCGCGACGGCGCGGGTCTGAACGCCGCCGCGGAGGAACTCGACACGATGGGCACCGGACCGCTCGCGACGGTGGCGCGGGCCGTCGTCGTCGCCGCGACCGCACGGCAGGACAGCCGTGGCTGTCACTGGCGTTCCGACCATCCGCACACCGACGAACGATGGGGCGAGCACATCGTCGTACACCTGGACCGAGAAGGGCGTCCGACCACCCGCCAGCTCCTCCCGACAACGACGTGAAGGATGCCCTTTCGGGCAGGTGATCACTCCTCAGGCACCGGGAAGAAGAAGCGGAACTTGCCGTGACCGGGCCCTCCAGGCCTCGGTTCTCCCAGGTCAGCTCGGTCGTGCAATCCGCCGAGTCGGTGCGGATCCGTTGATGATTCAAGGATCCCGCGACGCCGGTTCACCCGCGCGGGTTCGTGCGTTTCGTCGGCGTCGCGGTGAGCGGGTCTTCGGGCCACGGATGCCGGGGGTAGCGCGCTCGAAGGTCGGCGCGCACTTGGGGGTACCCCTGCTGCCAGAACGAGGCCAGATCGCTGGTGATCGCGACCGGGCGGCGGGCGGGAGACAAGAGGTGAAGGACGACCGGGACACGGCCGTCTGCGACGGTCGGTGTCCTGGTCCAGCCGAAGACTTCCTGCAGTTTGACCGCGAGGACCGGCGGCTCGGCGCCGTCGTACGCCAGCCGCACTTGGGAGCCTGACGGGACCTCGAGCCGTTCCGGTGCGAGTTCGCCGAACCGGGTCGCTGCCGGCCAGGGCAAGAGGCGTTGGAGCGCCGACCTCACGTCGATCTGGGCAAGGTCGCGGGCGCCGCGCACCGAGGCGAGCTCGACACCCAACCAAGAGTCCAGATCGGCCAGCAGTGCTTCGTCCTCGACCGCGGGCCACGGCGCTCCGAGATGGGCGTGGCAGAACGCGAGCCGTTCCCGCAACGACACAGCAGCCTCCGACCAACGCAGTACGGTCAAACCGCTGCGCCGGATCCCCTCGCGGACCGCCGCCTGGACGAGCACGGGATCGGGATCGGCCAGCGGGACGTCGTTGAGCACGATCGCTCCAAGCGTCTCGACCCGGCGCGTGATGATCCGGCCGTCCTCCCAACGGATCCGGTCGGTGGTCGAGACCAACTCACCGGCGAGGTCCCGGGCGGTCCGCTCGTCGATCGGCGCCGCGGAGCGGATCCTGGCGTCGGCGCGACCAGGAGCTCGGTCGGCGGCCGCGATCGCCAGCCACGTCGTACCACGCAACGGCGACTGCGGATCGAGCGCGGCGCCCGTGCCGTTGGCCATCTGGTACGACGTCGAGTCGGCGCCGCGGGTCCGCGCGATCCGATCCGGATACGCCAGCACCACCACCATCCCCACCGCGAGGTCGTCCGCCACCCGGCTGTCCATTGGTGCCGCCCATGGTTCGCCGCGGTCGAGGCGTCGTACCTCGTCTCGCCAGCGAGCCGTGGCGCCGCGATCGTCGCCGCGGCGCAGGGCCCGCAAGCGCGCCGGCAGATCGTTGCCGACGTCGCGGCCGGAGTCGTCGGAGAGCATCGCAACAATCTCGCGGGCGCGGTCCGGACCAACGCGCGGCGCCCCGTCCAGCAGCGCACGCGCCAACCGGGGATGCGTCGCGAGGGCCGCCATCCGCCGGCCCCTCGGAGTGATCCGGCCGTCTTCGTCAACGGCGCCGAGGCGGCGCAGCAACTCGGTCGCCGCGGTCATCGCGACGACCGGCGGGGCGTCCAGCAGCGTCAGACCGTCCCCACTCGGCGCGCCCCACGCCGCGAGGTCGAGCGCGAACGCCGCCAGATCGGCGGTGGCGATCTCCGGCGCCGGATGATCGTCGAGATGCGTGTGATCGGTAGCGGACCAGCAGCGATAGACCCGGCCCGGCGCCTCCCGCCCGGCGCGACCCGCTCGCTGGTCGGCCGACGACTTCGACACCCGGCAGGTGACCAGCGCGCCGAGGCCACGGGACTGATCGGTGCGCGGCTCCCGGGCAAGACCCGAGTCGACCACGACCCGAATCCCCGGGACCGTCAGCGAGCTCTCCGCGACCGACGTCGTGACCACGATCCGGCGGGTCGCGGTCGGTGTCAACGCCCGGTCCTGCTCCGCCTTCGACTGACGACCGAACAGCGGCAGTACGTTCAGATCTGCCAGCCGGCGCGTCACACCGTCGATCTCGCGCTCCCCCGGGACGAACACGAGGATGTCACCGTCGTCCTCGGTCCAGGCCCGCCGTACGACGGCCGCGACGTGATCCAGCAGGCGCGGATCGACCCGCCCACCGGGAAGTAGCGGCACGGGGATCGCTGGCGGGGTCCACTCGACGGCGACGTCGTACAGCGCGGCCGACGCGGTGATCACCGGGGCCGGACCGTCGCCGCTGCTGAGCGCGCGGCTCAGCCGAGCTGTGTCCGGGGTGGCCGAGGTCGCAACGATCGCCAGGTCGTCGCGGAGGTTCGTCCGGATGTCGACGCCGAACGCGAGCAGCAGATCGGCGTCGAGGTGCCGCTCGTGGCACTCGTCGATCACGATCGCTGCGACGCCCGGCAGGTCGGGGTTCTGTTGCAGACGCCGTACCAGGAGCCCGGTCGTGACCACTTCGACGCGGAGTCCGCGGCCGCCGCTACGTTCGCCGCGCATCGCGTAGCCGATCCGACCGCCGAGCGGTTCGCCGACCAGCGTCGCCAGTCGGCTCGCGGCCGCGCGGGTCGCCAGCCTCCGCGGCTCGGCCACGACGATCGTGCCCTCGAGCGCGTCGCCCAGCGCGAGCGGCAACAGCGACGTCTTACCGGATCCGGGCGGTGCTACGAGGACCGCCGTACCGTGCGACCGCACCGCCTCCACCGTGGCAGGCAGAACCGCCCGCACGGGCAGATCAGCCCCAGGCACCGACGAATCAGGCAGCAACACGCCCCGACGCTATCCGACCGGCACGGCCGTACTACGCCACGGGTTTGAGCGCGCGCGTGGCGAAGTACCCGGGCAGCCAGCCGGCGGTGGCGTCGGAATGGTGCGGGGCTTCCTCGAACCCGGTGATCACGAAGCCGGCGGCGAGCTGCCCGCCGAGCTGCTCGGCCATCGTGTGGCTGTACTCGAGCGGCGCGTCGGCTCCCCAGAGCCGTTCGCGTTCCTCGGCCGGGACGTGCGTCAGGTCGCTGTACGGCAGGCGATGGCGGACGATCAACTCGCCGCGGGTGTCCAGTGCCTCGTTGTCGAACAGATACACGTCCGGGTTGAGGAATCCGCACAACAGGCTGCCGCCCGGCCGCAGTACCCGGAAGCATTCGCGCCACACAGGTTCGAGTTCCGGCACGAACAGGTTGGAAACCGGGTTGAAGACGAGGTCGAACGAGGCGTCGGCGAACTCCGACAAGTCGCGCATGTCCCCCAGCACCGTGCGCAGTTCCAGCCCTTCGCGCTCGGCGACAAGCTGATCCTGAGCGAGCTGCCGCGGCGAGTTGTCGAACACCGTGACTCGCGCACCGGCCGCGGCGAGCGTCGGCCCCTGCTGCCCACCACCGGAGGCCAGACAGAGAATCTCCACCTCCGCCAGATCCGCGGGGAACCACGCCCGGTCGACCGGCCGGTACCCGATCAGAACAACCGACCAATCACCGGCGCGAGCCCGCGCGACAGTCTCGGCCGACACCGGGCGCGACCACTCGTTCCCGCTCTCAACCTGAAGGTCCCACGCCAAGCGATTGTGCGCCACCGGATCAACTGTCACCCGCCTACCGTAACTCTCCCGGACGACCGGCCCCAGTGCGACGTACACCGACGCCGGCGCGGCCGCAGATCATGGTTGTTGCGCACCAGGTTGACGAGCAGTTACTGCCACTGGATCGGGCCACGGCCTGAACCCGATCGGACTCACCGGTTGCCGTAGACAAGGTCCGCGAGAAGGTTCTGCCACTGGTCCGGCGTCGGCTCGCTGAGCAACCTGGTTTTGCGGCCCGCGATGATCATGCTCCGGCATTCCGTGTCCAGACCTTCGATGCGGGTCGAGCGGATCTCCCGGTGGGTGCGAAGTTCGTACACGCGCACCTGATACGTCGCGCGCAGCATCGGCAGGGTTTCGGTCGCGGCGATCCCACCGGGGCCGTACGCACAATCAGTCGCACCGGTTCTCTCGTTCGCCGAGATGAGTTTCAGACAGGCGACGAGCTGGACCTCGCTCGCCTTCTCCGGGTCCGACGGTTTCCACGTCGTGTTGCCGTCCAGAAAAACCGTCTCGTGCTGCAGTACCGCGTCCTCGTCGTCCTTGAAGATCGCGATCGGATGCGGACCGCTGCCGGCGTACGGCTTCGCGTCTTCATACGTCTTGCCCGCGCACGCGTCCACCAGGTCGTACGGCCGGTCCGGCAGCCGCCCCATCCACCACTCGACGACATACAACCCACCGGCGGCCAGGACCGCGATCACCACGATCGCCTTGAGCCACTTCATCGGTTCACGCTGACCAGGTTGCCGAGGAGCTTTCCGACCTCGTCCGCCATGAAGATCACGATCGGCTGTGGCCCGCCACCCACGTACGGCTTCGCCTCGCCGTACGCCTTGCCCGAGCGAGCCTTGTCGAGCTCGTCCGCCACGTCAGGCCTCCGTCCTTGCCACCAGTACACGAGAAGCACCGCCCCCCAACACGACCGCGAGCAGCGTGAGCCACCTGGTCGCCCGTCCTTCGACCACAGCCGCTCCCTCGCGAACTCACCGGCAAGTCGAGTTCAAGCTAGCGCGGGACACCTCATCGAGTCAGTGCATGGCAGCTACCGGACATGTCATGGGTTCAGGGTGATGTCGATCGTGTGGTGGCCCTGGAGGGACGCTGGTACGCCGAAGACCTGGTTGGGCGAGCCGTCGACGGCGAAGGCGCGGATGACGGTGCCCGTGCCGCGAAGAGTCACCGTCAGCACGGCGTCGCGGTACCGCAAGCCGCTCAGTGTGACCTCACCCCAGCCGGACGGGAGGGACGGCGTGAACGTGAGACCGCGGTCGTCGAAGGTCATGCCGAACAGTCCGGTGTGCATCATGTCGATGAAGGCGGTCGCCGACCACGTCTGGTCCGGCTCCGAGGCCCAATGGCGTTTCAGTACGCCGCTCGCGCCTTGGTGGCCGCCGTCGACCGCGCCGGTGTTGCCGTTGTAGATCTCCCAGAAACCGCCGCTGTTCCTGACCAGCTCCGCGAGCAGCCTGGTCTCGGTCGCGAACTCCTCGACCTCGCCGCGACCCGCCAGCGCCTTCGCCCAGAGCCCCTGCACGAGCGGCCAGACGATCCCGTTGTGCCGCCCAGGTTCAGCGTCCGAGTACCGCGCCCAGTGCGGATAGGTGTCAGGCATCCCCCAGGTCATCCGCTGCGCGTTCGAGATCAGCGCACTGGCCTGCACCTCGTCGGCGATCCCGAACAGCAGCACGAACGCGAGCCCTGCGCCTTCCTGGTAGACACCCGGCGTGCCGTCGGCCCTGAGCTCGTAGTTGTAGCTGCCGGTCTGCGGATTCCAGAAGTACTGGTTCACCGCCTGCTTGATCGCCGCCGCCTTGCCGCGGTGGTCGTCTCCCGGTACGCCGAGCACGTCAGCCATGTCCGCCGCGCGCGTGTAGGCGGCGTAGTACAGCGCGTTGGTGCTGAGGTACATGCCCGACACGACATCCGGGTACGACGTACTCTCGCTGCCGAGCGACTCGCGCGCGTCAGCCGTCGGCGCCGGGAAGCCGGACACGCCGTCGTTGAAGAACGACGGACCGGTGAACAAGCCGTACTGCTCCGAGCGGCCGAAGACCGTGGCCTGCTCCCGGAACGCCAGCGTGTTCGTGACGACCTCGTACGCACGCGCCAGGAACTCCCGGTCGCCGGTGACCAGATAGTGGTGCCAGGCGCCGACCACCCACACCACCTGGTCCCACTGCTGACTGTCCTGCTGCACCCTGAGCTTGCCGTCGGCATCCTTCTCGACGACCGCCCACAGGGTGTTCGCGGCCAGCTTCGGCGCCAGCAGGCTGGTGGCGTTCCAGCTGTTGATCGTCGCGTCCCGGGTCCACGGCTGCTCGTAGCCGCCGCCGGCGCGGACCATGCCGACCGCCGGATCCATCAGCCCGCTCCGGGCGTAGATCGCGCCGAACGGGACGGTGTTGGTCTTCAGCAGGTTCTCGAGCGCCACCTCGTACGTCGTCCCGTAGAGCGCCTGGCTCTCCGGATTCCCGAACTGCAGCGTCGGCCACGAGTCTGTTGTCGTCATCCGCCCATTCCATCAAACCCGACCCCGAACATTCTCCGCCGGTGAGGCAACCGCATGCTGGCGCCAGGACTCGTGCAAGGAAAGGGGTCGACTCTGGGGAACGTCAGGTGCCGGTTTCGCGGTGGAAGGCTTCGACGGCGGTGGGGAGCGTGTAGAACACGCGGTCAGGGCCGAGGCGGTCGAGGAAGCCGGCCGCCTCGAGGTCGTCGCGAAGATCCTGCTTGACCCGCGCGAGCGCGAGCACGATGCCCCGGGCGGCGAGCTCCTCGCGGAGGGTGTCCAGGGCGTCGATCGCCGTGATGTCGATCTCGACGTTGGCCTCCGCGTTCAGAAGCAACCAGCGCACCGGCGCCGGAGCATCGTTCACCGCGGCCAGTGCCCGCCGATGAAAGTCATCGGCGTTCGCGAAGAACAACGGCGAGTCGTACCGGTACACCACCAGACCGGGTACGGCGCGGGCGTCCGGGTAGTCGTCGATGTCGTGCATACCCGCGATACCAGGCACATACCCGAGGATGCCGTCGTGCGGCCGCGCGACCCGGCGCAGTACGTCGAGGACCGACAACCCCACCGCGACGAGGACGCCCCGCAAGACACCGAACGTGATCACCCCGAGGATCGTCGCCAACGCCAGCACCAGCTCGCTGCGGCGGAACGACGCGATCCGCTTGAACTCGGGTACCTCGATCAACCGCAATGCGGCGTACACCACCAAGGCGCCCAGCGCGGGGATCGGGAACGTCGAGAGCAGCGACCCGGCGAACAGCAAGGTCGCGAGAATGGCTCCTCCGGCCGCGAGCGAGTACACCTGGGTCCGTGCCCCGGCGGCATCGGCGAGGGCGGTCCGGCTGCTGCTGCAACTGATCGGGAACCCCTGCGCCACGCCGACCGCGACGTTCGACACTCCCATGACGAGAAACTCCCGGTTGGGATCGATCCGTTCGCCGCCACGGGTCGCGAACGCCCGGCCGGTCAGCACGGTGTCGGTGTAGCCGACGATCGCGACTCCCACAGCTGGGAGGAACAACTGCGTCACGTCACCCACGCTGACATCGGGCCACTGGAGCCCCGGTAGCCCGGTCGGCACCGCGCCGACGACGGGCACCCCATGACCGTCCAGGCCGACGGCCCAGGTCACGAACGCGGCGACCGCGACCACGATGATCGGACCAGGCAGCCGAGGCGTCCAGCGCGCGAGCGCCAGCAGTGCCGCGATCGAGAGCACCGAGAGCACCACCGGAGCGACCTGCCACTCGCCGATGAGCGTCATCGCGGACCACAATTCCGTCGCCGGTGAATCACCCTCGACTGGCGCACCGGTCAGACGCCCGAGTTGGCTGGTGATCATGATCGCGGCGATACCGGCCATGTAGCCGACGAGCACCGGCTTCGACAGCAGGTCGGCGAGGAAGCCGAGACGTGTGGCCCACGCGATCAGGCACACCGCACCTACCACCAGGGCGAGCAGGGCGGCCAGTCCGGCGTACCGGGCCGGATCGCCGCCGGCCAGCGGAGCGATCGCGGTGGCGGTCAGCAGGGCGGTCGTCGATTCGGGGCCGAGCGAGAGAAGTCGCGAAGATCCGAGGAAGAAGTACAGCACGATCGGTGGCAGCGCGGCCCACAGACCAGCGACGGCCGGTAGCCCAGCCAGCTGCGCGTAGGCCATGACCTGCGGCACGAAGTACGCGGCGACCGTGAGCCCCGCGACCACGTCCGGTCGCAGCCAGCTGAGCCGGTACGCACGCAGCGTCGCGATCCCTGGCACCGAGAACGTCATCACCTGGCCCCCGAACAGCGTCGGTCCCCCCCAAGGCCATTCTCACCTCACCGACGACCGCGCGACACAACCCGCGGACACAACCGGCGGTACAACAGCCGACACAACAGCCAGCACAGCAGTTGGCACAGCAGTCAGGACCGAGGGCCTGGCGGAGTCAGGGCCTTCGACCGCGTCCGCGGTCGCCGCCGGGCGGCAGCGTGGTGAGTAGGAACGAAACGATCGCCGGTCGGAGATGGCTTCGATGACAGCACGCCACGGCATGACCAATCCGCTGACGTCCGCCGCACTCGGCGTCCTGCTGAACGCTGCCGACGTCGCCCCGACGCTGCAGGTTCCTCGCGCATGGCGCATCGAAATCGACGGCAACCTGCTCGACATCTACCTGGACCACACGCGCATCGCGGGCGATCCCGACGCGCGGGTCCAGCGGATCGCGACCGGTGCCACGATCTTCAACCTGCGCTGTGCCGCCGCCGCGCTCAGCTACGACAGCTGGGTCAGTCTGTACCCGTACCTCAGCAATCCGACGCTCGCGGCCCGCATGCTCGTCCAGCCCACCGGCCTGCCCGATCAGGAGCTGCAGCAGCTGTACACGGCGATCCTGTCGCGTCACCTGGTGCGCCCGCCGACGCCTCCCGATCAGCGAGTACGGCGCCTGCTCGAACGGGCCGCCGCGCTCGAGGACGCTCACCTGACCTGGCTGCCGGTCGACGAGCTCGCAACCGTCGTAACCCGCGGCGCCAGCCCGTCGGACCAGATCCAGGCCGGCGTCGCCCTCGAACGCGTCCTGCTGACCGCGACCGCGCACGACATCCGCGCCGATTGCCTCAATTACACCCTGATCCGCTTCGGCGAACAGTCGGGCTCCGAAGCATCCACCCAGGAGGAGGCTGGTGATGACCATCGCGGTTCCACTCCCCGTCGCGGCCGGTGACGAAATGCGTCGCCTGGCGGCGTTCCACCGCGACGTCCGCTGGACCGGCACGATCGAAGCCGACGGCATGGGGCCCGGCAGTCCGGCGATGTCCGCAGTCGGCGAGGGCCGGCACCACACCATTCAGGACGGTCTGTGGATCGTCGGCGACTACCAGCAGGACCAATACCTCACCGACGGGACCTTCGTCCTCCGCTGGGACCTGCACTGGGTGGCCGGCTGGGATCCGCAAGCCGGCGAATACCGCGCCTCGGTGGCCGACAACTACGGCCATGTCGAACTACTGTCCGGCAGCATCGCTGGCGACACCCTGACGTTCCGGAGCATCGGCGACCCGCCCGTCCGGCTCCGGCTCACCTGGCAGCTCGTCGACGACGGCACGATCACCTGGCGCAACGAGGTCTCCGTCGCGGGACGCCCGTACCAGCTCGTCGAGACGTACCACTGCACGACGATCCGCTGAAGCCAACAGCCATCCACTGAAGCATCGGCCGTCCGCTGAGGCCAAGCGGCCCCTCCTCGCCAGCCGGAAGCCCTTCCAGGTCGGGACCCTGGCCCGCAGCCCGAGCGGCCAAAGGCGGCGATGCTGGGAAGTGAAAGGGGTGGAGGTCGTCATGAGCACACTGCGGGCGGAAGTCGATCAGTGGGAGCGCGAGCTCCAGCAGATCGCTGAGAGCAGCCTGGCCGAGAACTGGTTCCTGGAAGAGCGACGGCTCGCCGAAGCTCAGTACACGCTGGCCGCATTCCGCGGTCGCATCCTCCCGTTGCTCGACGCGCAGCGCACGTACGACGCGATCGTCGTCGACGAGATCGAGCACCTGCTCAACAGACTCGAGGACCTGCGCAACGACCTGTTCAACACCGTGCCCACCGTCCAGTCCCACCTCGAGGTCGCCGAGACCGTCGCCGCGCTGCGCGCCCTCGGCCAGGTAGCGCTGCGCTTCGAGCGGACCTACGAAGACGCCTCCTGAGCGTCCTTACCTCCTGGGCGCGACAGGCACAGTGACCGGCATTGCGCTCAGATGTCGAGTTGGTGTTCGCGCAGCCGCGCCCGCGCTTCGTCGAATTGCTCGGCGGTGATCTCACCGGCGGCGAAACGGCGTTCCAGAATGTCCAGCGGCGACGGCAGCGAGCGCGGCGGCTGCCGGCGGGTCCGGCCGATGATCACGACCGCCGCCCACGCGGTGCCGCCGAGCACGAGGGCCCACAAGACCAGCGCCGCGATCCACCAGAACATCGAAGCGCCCATCGTGTGCATCATCGTCGGTCACCCTCCTTCGGGCGGACGTGTGTCGAGCCGGTCACTCGCTGGGGTGCTGGACGAGGATTTCCTTCAGGCCGTCGATGAAGTTCAGCGAGTCGTCGTACCCGCGCTGCCAGACGTTCCGGCCGAAGATCAGCCCCAGCCCGCCGGCGTCCATCGCCTGCTCAGCCTTGCGGTACATCGCCTCGTCGCCGGCCCGCTCGCCGCCGGACACCAGCACCAGCGTCCGGTTCGCCGAGCGCACCACATGATCGATCGCCTGCTGCGGCGAGAAGATCTCCTCGTACGGCGGCCTCACGTGGTCGCGCCGGTCCGGACGCGGGAAGTTCACCTTCACCACATCCGCACCCAGCTCGCTCGCCACCCGTGCCGCGTAGTCGACGGCGTAGAACGAGTCCTTGCCGCCCTTCGCCTCGATCGCCTCACCGCGCGGGTACGCCCACACGATCAGCGGCATCCCGAGCCGCTGCGCGTCGGCGCGAATCGTCCGGTACTGGGCGAAATCCGCCTCCTGCGCGGGCGAACCGACGTACAACGTGTAACCCACCGCGTCGGCCCCGAGCCGTACGGCGTCCTCGACACCGGCATGCACCGGCGACAACGCCGCCGCGTCGGACGGGATGTCGGTCTTGCCGTTCAGCTTGAGGATCAGCGGGATCTCACCGGCGTACTCCCAGAAGAACTTCTCCGCCAGCCCGATCTGGATCGCGACGCCGTTGAACTCCCCGGCGACCGCCAGCTTCATGATGTACCGCGGATCCGACGCCTCCGGGTTCGCGAAGAAGTCCCGCGGTCCGTGCTCGAGGCCCTGGTCGTACGGCAGGAACAACGCCGTCCCGTTCCGCAGACCGTAGTCGAACAGGATCCTGCGCAGCCGGGCCTTCTTGCCGATGCTCAGGCCGAGCTCGCTCAATGCTGCACGCTTCTGCATGATCGTCACCCCCACGTCACAGTGCGGCGGCGACGAGCTCGGTCAGGTCCAGCAGGCGGCTCGTGTAGCCCCACTCGTTGTCGTACCAGCCGAAGACCTTGACCAACCGGTCCTGGACCTGGGTCAGTTGCGCGTCGAAGATGCACGACGCCGGGTCGCCGACGATGTCGCGGGACACGATCGGATCCTCGGTGTAGCGCAGGATCCCCTTCAGCGGACCGGCCGCTGCATCGGCGAAGACCCGGTTCACCTGCTCGACGCCGACCGCCTCGGACACCTGGACCGACAGGTCCGTGAGCGAGCCGTCCTCGACCGGCACCCGGACGGCGACGCCGTCGATCTTGCCGGCCAGCTCCGGAATCACGAGCCCGACCGCGCGGGCGGCGCCGGTGCTCGTCGGGATCAGGTTGGCGGCGCCGGACCGTCCGCGCCGCAGGTCCTTGTGCGGCGTGTCGAGCAGCACCTGGTCATTGGTGTAGCTGTGGATCGTCGTCATCATGCCGTGCTCGATCCCGAACGCCCGGTGCAGCACCGACACCATCGGTGCCACGCAGTTCGTCGTACACGAGGCGTTCGAGATGACGTCATGGGTCGCCGGGTCGTAGTCGTCCTCGTTGACACCCAGGACGACGGTCGCGTCCACGTCCTTGCCCGGCACCGACAGGATCACCTTGCGTGCCCCGGCCGCGAGATGTGCCCCGGCGGCTTCGCGGGTGCGGAACTTGCCGGTCGACTCGATCACGATGTCGACGCCGACCGCGGACCACTCGACGTCCGCCGGCTCCCGCACCGCGGTCGCCCGGATGCTGTGGCCGTCGACCGTGATCACGCCCTCGCCCCAGCCCACTTCCTGCTGCAGGGGACCGTACGTCGAGTCGTAGCGGAGCAGGTGCGCGAGTGTCGCGGGCGCCGCGACGTCGTTGATCGCGACCACCTCGATCCCGCTGGATCCGCGGTCGAGCAGACACCTCAGATAGTCGCGCCCGATGCGTCCGAACCCGTTGATCCCCACGCGGACAGCCATGATCTCCCCTTCGGCCGATGGTTTCCTCGCTTCCCATCCATCCATGCCGGCGCGGCGCCGAGCAGGGCCGAAGGTCCCCGCTCCGGTGTCCTTCGGTCCATGCAGCGCAGGACGGTGACCGCGCAGGACGTGACCGCGCCGTATCGTGCTGGAATGGAGCGACTGCCGAAGAAGCGGTACGAGCGCGAGCTGCTGCGGCTGCAGGCCGAGCTGGTGAAACTGCAGGAGTGGGTGCGGGTCGAGAAGGCCCGGGTCGTCGTAGTGTTCGAGGGGCGCGACGCGGCCGGCAAGGGCAGCACGATCAAGCGCGTCACGCAGTACCTGAATCCACGTGTCGCCCGGATCGTCGCGCTGCCCGCACCGACCGATCGCCAGCAGAGTCAGTGGTACTTCCAGCGGTACGTCGAGCACCTGCCGGCCGGCGGCGAGATCGTCCTGTTCGACCGCAGCTGGTACAACCGCGCCGGCGTCGAGCACGTGATGGGGTTCTGCACGAACCAGGAGTACGCGCGGTTCCTGCACCAGTGCCCGATCTTCGAGCGACTGCTGGTCGAGGACGGCATCCTGCTACGCAAGTACTGGTTCTCGGTCAGCGACAGCGAACAGGAGAACCGTTTCCGCAGCCGCCTCGAGGACCCGATGCGGCGCTGGAAACTGTCCCCGATGGACCTGGAGTCGATCACCCGCTGGGAGGACTACTCGCGCGCCAAGGACGAGATGTTCGTCCACACCGACATCCCCGAGGCGCCGTGGCACGTCGTGGAGAGCGAGGACAAGCGCTCCGCCCGGATCAACATGATCGCCCACCTGCTGTCGACGATCCCGTACCACGAGGTCCAGCGACTGCCGCTCGCACTACCGCCGCGCCCGCCGTCGAAAGGCTACGAACGCACGCCGCGCGAACTGCAGACCCACGTCCCCGACCACGCCGCCCGGCTCCGCGAAGAATCCCATCACCACCACTGAGGACAGGCAGCTCCGCGCGGACGACGTACCGACTGGATCTGCTCGAGTCAGCTCGGGTCAGCTGTGCAGGCGGGCGCGCTCGTGAGTGATCGCCTCGATGTCGGTCGCGGCCGCGTGCAGCAGTTCGTGGGCCAGGTCCGAGAGGGCTCGCGCCACGGCCAGCTCGTCGCCGATCTCGGGGACGTCGCTGTCCGCGGGATTACGGCGGGCGGTGCCGCGGCCGACCAGACTCGTCCGGTCGTTGGTGTGCAGACGAGCCTCCGCACGGGTGATCCGCTCGTCCTCGTACTCGTCCACAAAGATGTCGACTCTCCAGCGCCTGGTCGTGGTCATCGCGTCCGCCCTCCCGAGCTGCCCGGCCGTCGCCGCCTGCCGGCTCCGCCGTCACTGTCATGGTCGGAAACCGGAGGCCCGCGAGCCAGGGCCCTCCGGTCCACCGCGGACGGGAACTTCTGCCCTGTCCCGGCGCCGGGCGCGGCATGTTGGCTGGGAGTGCGAGGAAGGAGTGAGTCATGAGCGACCTCGAGAAGAGCCGCATCCAACGGGACGTCCGACGCTCCGCCGCCACCCGCCGGGGCTCGACCACCGCGACGCAGGCACTGATCCGTCACCTCGGCGTCGAGACCTACCGCGAGAGCCGCCGCTCGAGCGGTACGCCGAAGCAGCCCGAAGCTCCCGGTGCGGACGTCCGGCGTCGTACGGCACCGTCCGAAAAGTAGGCGAGAGGAGCCGCGGCAGGTGGCTCCTCTCGCCATGGTCAGGCGCGCGTGTCCCGGTCACCGGACAGGTCCGCGGTCGCGGAGGTTCCGGGACCGCACATGTTCCGGAACCGCACGGGCCGGGGTGTTCGCGCGCGCGGGGTGAGATCAGTGCCAGTCGTTGTTGCGCATGGCGGGACACCTCCTCCAGGACGCATCCGCCGGACCCGGGCGGCCAGGGTTGGGGCGGTGACCTTGGGTTAGTTCTCGGCTACCCTGGTACGACGGCAAGTGAGGCTTGTGGGGGTTACTTCCGGTGTCGAGTATCCGGCATTGGCGACGGTGGCGGCAGCGTCGGCGCACCGATCGCGAGCGTGCGCGCGCCTGGCGGCCGACCCAGTGGTCGCTGTGGTCGGCTCCGCGCGTGGTGATCGGGTACGTCCTGGTCGTCGATATCGCCGCGTTCGCTGTCCTGATCGGCACCCTGCAGTTCGTCGACGTCCACCGGCGGGACTGGCTGTGGCTGGCCGTCCTCGCGGTCGGTTCGGCCATCCACATCGAGGGCGCGCGCGGGATCGAGCGGTTACGCGAAGTCGCCGCCGAGGGCGTGCCGTACGTCAACCTCAAGGGCATGTGGACGTTCGCCGGCGTCCTCGTGCTGCCGCCGCCGCTCGCGGGGCTGCTGATCGCGCTCACCTACGCCCATTCGTGGTTCCGGCTGCGCAGGGTGACACCGCACCGCTGGCTCTTCTCCGCCGCGACGATCGTCCTGGCCGGCGCGGCCGCGGGTGTCTGCCTGGTCGCGATCGACGCCGACAGCTACCCCGGGTATCCAGCCGGCATCGTCGGGCTGTTCGCCGTCACAGTCGCCGGACTGGCCTACTGGTTCACCAACTACGCGCTGGTTGTCGGCGCGGTCCTGCTGTCGAACCCGGAGGCCAACGCCAGGGCGGCTCTGGGCCGGTTGAGCGACCAGGCCATCGTCGCCGGCTCGCTCGGGCTCGGGGTCGCGGCAGCCAGCCTGTTGCGGCACGAACCGTGGGTCGTCGTGGTGCTGCTGCTCACGATCCTGGGGCTGCATCGCGCGCTGCTCGTCGGGCAGTTCCAAACCGCGGCGCGCACGGATCCGCAGACCGGTCTGGCGAACAGCGTGTTCTGGCACGAACTGGCGCGCAAGGAGCTCGCCAGGGCCGAGCGCACGAACACTCCGCTCGGAATCGTCTTCCTCGATCTCGACCGCTTCACGTCGATCAACGATGCGTACGGTCATCTCGCCGGTGACCAGGTCCTGAAGGCGGTTGCGAACACCCTCAGCCGCGAGTTGCGCGCCGACGACCTGGTCGCGCGGTTCGGCGGTGAGGTCTTCGCCGTACTGTTGCCGGCCGGCGACGCCGTGGACACGGTCGCCACCGGTGAACGGCTCCGCACCTTGGTCGAGGGCCTCCGGATCCCGGTCAACTCCCCCGGCGGCAAGGTCGAGCTGTCGGAGCTGACCTGCTCGGTCGGCGTGGCGACGTATCCCGCGTCCGGCACCACCCTCGAGCAGTTGATCCTCGCCGCCGACACCGCGACGTACGCTGCGAAGAAGGCAGGTCGCAACCGGGTCGTCACGGCCCCCGATCGGACGCCGGACACCCCGCACCCCGCCTGATCGAAACGACGCGGTGCGGAGCGGAGACGAACCGAACTGCGGCAGCGCGCCCCCGAGAGCTGTGCCGTGGCCTCCGTCGAGCAAGGCCCGCTGATCTGGCGCCTGGCATTCCGCCGCCGCTGATCCGCGTCGCGGCGTACAGGCCGAGGAGGGCGAGCGCGCCGCCGGCCACGCCGTCGAAGACGAAGTGGTTGGCCGTCAGCACGATCGCCGCGAACATCAGGATCGGCATCACCCAGCCGAACAAACGGATGATCCAGTGGCCGCCGAGCAGCACCAGCGCGATCCCCATCAACAGGTTCCAGCCGAAGTGCAGGCTCGGTACGGCGGCGTACTGGTTCACGAAGGCCGGCGGCTGCAACACCCGGTACGCCGAGGTCCGCTCGGTGACGGTGTCCGCGAACCCGCATTCGGTCAGGAACCGCGGCGGCGCCACTGGGAACGACGCGAAAATCACCAGCCCGACACCACCGGAGATCAGCATCGCGTTGCGGAACAGCCGGTACGCCTCGCGATGCCAGACCAGCAACCACAGCAACGTGCTCAGTAGGACCGGCCAATGACCGTAGATGTAGATGTAGCCGAGCAGCTCGACCAGCCAGCCGTGCCCGATCACCGCGCGCTGCAGTTCCGGCTCCACGAAGACCCCGAACGCACGCTCGAGGTCGATGACGTAGCCGGCGTTTCGGAAGGCGACGTCGACCCGGCTCGTCATCAGCCCGCGAACACCGAAGTACAGCACGATCGCAGCCGTGATCAGCACCACCTCACGGGCCACCTGCCGCTTCCGGCTGCTCGCGTGTAGCACCGCCGCCCCCTCCCCCTCTGCACACCTTCCCTTCCACAATTACGTCCTTTCGCACGCCAGGACCAGGGCCGGATCGCCCCACCCGCCAGGCTGATGGCCCTTGCGCGGGTCCGCTATCTTCCGGATAGTTGAACGCCAGGCCCGGAAGGAACCCCTCTATGACAGTGGGCCGTCAGCCCCGTGTACACGGTCGCCCACACCGTGTTGTTGATGGTGTTGCCAATGGTGTCGTACGTCGCGTTGCGCGCGGTGTACGCGCCGTCGTCGCGCACCGTGGTGTCCGCGTCGCCGTACTGGTCGCTGCGGTCGCGCTGTCGCTGTGGAACGTCGACCGCGTTCCGGACACCGCCGTACTTCCCGCCGCGCTCGGTCTGCTGCCGTTCGCGATCGGCAAGTACGTTCTGTGCCCGTTGCGGTGGCACGCGATCTCGACCAGCGGCCGGACGCGTCGCTGGCATCTCCGCGCCTATGCGGAGAGTGAGGTGATCGGCCTGATCTCGCCCTGGCACGCCGGAGCCGATCTGTGGCGGGTCCATCGGCTGGAGAAGGTCGGTGTCCGGCGGTCCAGCGCGGCCGCCGAAGTCGCGCTCGACCGGTTCGTCGGCGCCATCGGACTGATCGCCGCTGTGCTGGTCACCGGCGTGACACTGCCCGCGACGGTTATCGCGATCGCGGCCGGATCCGCCGCGCTGGTGCTCGCGGTGGCCCTGCTCGTCCGGCGCCGCCGCCCGAGCCTGACCGCGCGCTGGCCATGGCCGTCACCGAAGGTCTTCGCCTTCGGGATCCTGTTGTCGATCGGCTATCAGGCGACGATCCTCGGCCTGCTGTTCGCCTCGATCTCCGCGGTCGGGGGCTCGGTCTCAGCGCTGCAACTGGTGGCTGTGTTCGGCGCGAGCCAGCTCGCGGGCGTGCTGCCCGGGGTGCATGGCGCCAGCCCCCGGGAAGGTGCGCTGGTCGCCGGCCTGGCAGCGATCGGTGTCTCGTGGACGGCCGCGTTCGGCGCGGTTGCCCTGACCGCGTTGCTGTACTGGGTTCCGGCTTTGCTGCTCGGTGGCAGTTTGCTGTTCCTGCGCTGGCGCGGCTGGTTCACCGAGCCGCATCCGGAGACGTCATGACGCAACCGCTGGTGATCGCGCACCGAGCAGGCAACGACCTGACCACCCTCCGGGCCGCGCTCGACGGCGGCGCCGATCTGGTCGAGGCGGACATCCATGCCTACCGGGGCAGGCTCGAGGTCCGCCATCACAAGACGCTCGGCCCGTGGTTCCTGTGGGAGCGACACGAGCTGGTACGGCGTCGCACGGTGCCTCAGGTGGATGAGCTCCTCGCCGCGGCCGCCGGCGATCCGCGGTTGATGCTCGATCTCAAGGGCATCCATCCGCGCCTGGTGCCCCGGCTCGCCGCAGTCCTGCCGGACACACCGATCACTGTGTGCACACAGCATTGGTGGATGCTCTCCGCGTTCCGGCACCTGCCCCACGTCCGCGTCGTGCTGTCGGCCGGCAGCCGTCGCGGGGTCCAGCGGCTACGTCACCGCCTCCGCCGCGGCGCACCGCCGTACGGCGTTTGTGTCCATCGGCGGCTGCTGACGCCGCAACTGGTCGCCGAGCTCCGGCAGGCGGCCGAGGTTGTCTTCACCTGGCCGGTGGACACCGACCAGGACCGCGATCACGCGAGCCGGCTCCGAGTCGACGGCGTGATCGGGACGGCGTGGTGACGCCGGCTCAGAGGTCGTTGCCCGCGTAGGACAGGTTGAAGCTCTTGTTGGTCAACGGGAAGTCCGGGACGATCGTGTCGGCGAGTGCCACCGGGAGCGCGGGCCAGTTGAAGAACGACGGGTCGACGATCTTCCACCGCGCCACAGTGCCGTCCGGGGCCAACTCGACCCGCTGGGTGATCGTGCCACGCCAGCCTTCGACCAGACCGACACCGGACGATCGGCGAGCGGCGAGGTAGCTCGGCTCAGCGGCCTCGGCGCTCAGCGGCGGCCGGGTCGCGAGCAGCTGGCCGATCAGTGCAACCGAGGCGTGGATCTCGCCGACGCGAGTACGCAGTCGCGACAGGACGTCCCCGTCGGTGTGTACCGCGGCCATGACACCGCGGGTCAGCGGTGAGAACGGGTGCGCGCGGCGCGCGTCGAGGTCGAGTCCGCTGGCGCGTGCGACGTACCCGAGGGTGCCGATGCCCTGTGCCTGTTCCTTGGTCAGCACAGCGGTGCCCGCCATCCGGTCCAGCACGACGCTGTTGCCGAGGGCAATGTCCACGATCAGTTGGATGTCCGCGGCGATCGCGCTGAGCTCTTCGCCGGTGGGCAGGCTGCGGACTCGGGCCACGCCCGGCTCCACCGCGCCACGGAGCAGCCGGTGCCCCGTGACTTCCTTGTTCAGACGCAGCAGGCGTTCGCGGATTCGCTGGGCATGCGCGTTCGCGATGCCGTACCCGACGTCGTTGCAGAGGGCACCGATATCGGTGACGTGGTTGTACAGCCGCTCCAGCTCCAGGACGATCGCGCGGAGCACCTGGGTCTGCGGCGGAACCCTCCAGTCCCGGGCTTCCTCGAGCGCCAGGCAGAACGCCAGCGCGTGCCCGACGGCCGTGTCGCCCGAGACGCGTTCGGCCAGTGCGAGCACGTCGTCAACCTGTTTGCCCTCGGCAAGCTTCTCGATGCCTTTGTGCACGAACCACAGCCGGGCTTTGAGTTTCAGGATCGTCTCACCCACGACCGAGAACCGGAAGTGTCCCGGCTCGATCAGGCCGGCATGGATCGGCCCGACCGGGATCTCGTACACGCCGGCGCCGTCGACGGTCAGGAACGGGTACGGTACGTCGACATCGCCGAATCCGCCGTACTCGCTCGGATCTCCCGCGTCGCGGCGCATCGGGTACCAGCCTTCGGGCCAGTGCTGGTGGGTCACCAGTCGTCGCGGCAGCGGGTGACCGGTCGCCTCGATCCCGAACAGGTCGTGCAGCTCCCGCTCGAACCGTCCGGCCGGGAAGGACACCGCGGCCAGGCTGGGGATCCGGGGCTCGGACCGGCTCGTCTTGAGCACGAGCTCGACCCGTCGATCGGGGTCGCCGGCGACGAACAGGTACACGACCCGGAAACCGTCCGGATCGTCGTGGCCGGACATCAGCGCCAGCCGGAAGCCCTGGTCCAGCAGTTCCTTCGCCCGCTGTACGAGAGATCCGGCGTTGACCGTCACCTGGCGGCGGTTCGGGTAGGTTCGGACGTCCGGACTCATCGGGTCCCCGCGATCTCGGCAGCAGTTCGGAGCAAGGCGGCGAGCGGCCACTCGACGACACCGATGACCCCCACGAGCACCAGGCCGGCGACGAGCGGAGCAGCGGTCGACACGCGCAGCGCGGCACGTCCGCCTGAACCTGAGCCAGAGCCGGAGCCTGGGTCGGCGCCTGGGTCGGCGCCGAACAGCATGCCCGCCGCCTTCCCCGCGATGCCCGCGAAGACCACGAGCAGCAGGATCAGTACGGCCGCGGCCACCCACCCGAGCCCGGCGTCCATACTCGCGCGGAGCAGCCCGAGTTCACTGACGAACAGGCTGAACGGCGGCAGGCCGAGCAGCGCGACGAGTCCGATCGCGAAGACGCCCGCAAGCACCGGCGTCCGCGCGAACAAGCTCCGGACGGCGTCGATCCGCGTACTGCCTTCGCGCGCAAGGATCTCCCCCGCGCCACAGAACAGCACCGCCTTGCCCACACCGTGGCCGACGATGTGCAGCAGGACGGCCAAGAACGCGAGCGGTGTCCCGATCGCCACGCCGATCGCGGCCAGCGACATGTGCTCGATGCTCGAGTACGCCAGCAACCGTTTGTAGTCGCGTTGCGCAAGGATCAGACCGGCTGCGAGCAGCAGCGACCCGAGCGCTATGGCCAACAGCAGCGCGCGGACAAAGCCCGGGCCCGCACTGCCCACGGCGATGACCCGGTAGCGCATCAGGGCGTAGATCGCGACCGGCAGCAGAACGCCCGACATCAACGCCGAGACCGGTGCCGGTGCCTGGCTGTGGGCGTCGGGAAGCCAACTGTGCAGCGGGATCAGACCGGCCTTGGTCCCGAAGCCCAGCACGAGCAGGGCGAACGCCAGTTGCATGACACCCGGGTCCAGATCCCCGGCGTGAGCCGCCAAGGTGCTCCAGGCGAGCGTTCCGTGCTCCTCCACCCCGGCCTGCTTGGCGGCGTAGTTCACCAGCACGGTCCCCAGATAGGCGAGCGCGATCCCGACCGAGCAGATGACGACGTACTTCCACGTCGCCTCCAGCGACCGCCGCGATCCGCGATGCCCGACGAGGAACGCGGTGACGACCGTGGTCGCCTCGATCGCCGCCCACAGCAGCCCGAGGTTGTTCGCTTCGACCGCGACCACCATCGTCGCGAGGAACAGCGGCACCAGTACGCCGTACCGCCGGGCGCCGGTCGCATCCGAGGAACCGGTCCGCAGCTCGTCGTCGACGTACCCGACACCGAACCAGGTCGCGATCACCCCGACGAGGCCGATCACCACCAGCATCAGCCCCGACAGCGCATCGATCCGCAGCCACTCGCCCGCCTCGACGACACCGCCGTCCGCGGTCCGGACCGCCGTACCGGCGCCGACCGCGAGCGCGACCGCAGCGGCTGCGATCGCGCCGGTGGCCACCGAGCGACGCCAGCCGAGCAGGATCGTCGCGGCGGCCGCGAGCACCGGCGCGACGATCGGCGCGGCCACGAGCAGGACCGCCGTGCCGCCGGTGAGATCTGTACTCATCGGATCTCCTCGTTCATGCGTCCCGCAACTCCTGCAGCTCGTCGATGTCCGTGCCGCCGAACGTCGCGCGCAACCGTACGGTCAGGACCTGCAGCACCAGCACGACCAGCAGGACGTCGAGGGACACGGCGAGCTCGACGACCCCGGGCACCCCACCGGTGAGCAGGAACGCCGTGGTCGCGATCCCGTTGTCGAGCAGCAGGAACCCGACGATCTGCGACAGCGCCCGCCGCCTGGTCACCAGCACGAAGAACCCGATCAGCACCATGGCCAGCCCGACTGGCACCGCGTGGGTCTCCGCCGTCGGCGTCAACCGGACGATCGGCCGGCTCGCCGCGTACGCGAGCAGAGTGAGCAGCGCCGCGGCCACGATCGACGCGGGCACGTTGATCAGCGGCGCGGTCTCACGGGCCTCGCCGCTGTCGCGCAGTACGCGACGCAGGACGCCCGGCAGCACGACCGCCTTCAGCACGAGTACGCCGACCGCGACCACGGCGAGCTCTATGCTTTCCAGCCTCGCGGCCAGCACGCCGGCCAGCACACCGAGCAGGACACCCTGCAGCGCGAGCAGCCTGACGATCGCGGACAACTCACGCCGCCACAGCACCATCACCGTCGACAGCAGCAGCCCGCCGCAGATCAGATAGAGCCCTTGGGTCATCGCGATCACGCCAGGAAGAAGGAGGACGACACGGCCAGGACACCGAACAGGAACGAGCCCGCGAGCAGTTCGGGGACCCGGAACAACCGCAGCTTGGCCATGAAGACCTCGCCCGCGGCGAGCAGCGCACCGACGGCCGCCAGCTTGACGACGAACGCCGCGCCGCCGAGCAGCAACGCGACCGGCGAGGCGGTCGTGGCGATCCCCCACGGAACGAACAGGTTCACCCACAGGCCCAGCAGGACCGTCAGGCGCAGCGCGGACGCGAACTCGACCAGCGCGAGGTCCCGGCCGGAGTACTCCAGCACCATCGCCTCATGGATCATCGTCAGCTCGAGGTGCGTCGACGGATTGTCGACCGGGAGCCGGCCGGCCTCGGCGATCACCACCACGGCGAGGGCCACGGCCGCGAGCAGCGACGCGGGCGACAGCAGGTCCGCCGGTTCGCGGCTGCCGCGCTCCATGATCGCCGCGAGGTTCGTCGTACCGACCCGGACCGACAGCGCGAAGCCGGCCAGCAGGATCGTGGGCTCGGCCAACGCCGCAACCGTCATCTCCCGGCTGGCGCCCATCCCGCCGAAGGCCGTACCGGTGTCCAGCCCGGCCAGGGCGAGCGCGACCGTACCGAGGAGCAGCAGCGCGACCACGGCGAACAGGTCGGCGATCTCGCTCAGCGGTGACACCGTCGTGACGAAGGGCGCGACCGCCGCGATCACCAGCGTTGTGGCCACCAGCGCGGCCGGAGCCGCGACGAACACCCAGCTCGAACCTTCGGGCGAGATCGGCTCCTTGCGGAACTGCTTGCGCAGGTCGCGCCACGGCTGCCCGATCCCGGCACCCGCCCGGCCTTCCATCGAAGCCCGGACCTGCCGCATCAGTCCGACGAGGTACGGCGCCAGGACCACGAGCAGCGCGAACTGGAGACCTGCACCGATCGTGCTCATGTCACCAGCCCCACGACGACCAGGACCACGATCAGCCCGACCAGACCGAGTGCGAGATAGCGATGCAGGCTGCCGTTCTGCAGGCGGCTGAGCGTCGACCCGAATTTGTTGCCACCAGCAATCACCGGCGGGTACAGCAGCTGCTCGACGCGGTCGTCCACCCGTTGCCGGTACTTGACGCCGCGCACCAGGTACTGCGACTCCTCGTGGTGTGTCACATCGACATCCGACTCGGGACGCAGGACATCGTCGAACACGCGCGTCAGCGGCTCGGCGAACGACGTCGCGGTGTACTCCATCCGCGGATCCAGGCGGGTGCCGCCACAGCCCCAGACGAGCGACCGGCGCCGCGGAAGTCCGGACCGGACCAGCGCGACGGCGAGCACCGCGGCCAGCAACAGGCCGGTCAGGATCAGGAACGGTGACATCTGGCCTTGCAGATCGGTCAGGCGCAGGATCACCAGGCCGTGGATCGGGACGCCGTCACGCACCGTCGGCAGCTCCTGGAGTACGGCGGTCAACGCCGGACCGGCCGCCGCGGGGACGATCGCCAGCGCGGCGCAACCGGCCGCCGCGAGGATCATCGCCACGCGCATGCTCAGCGGCGATTCCTTGGCGTCCGCGGCGCGGGCCGAGCGTGGACGGGCGAGGAAGCCGACACCGAATGCCTTGACGAACGTGACTACGCCGAGGCCCGCGGTCAGCGCGACCACGCCGACAGCCAGCGGCATCGCGACGGTGACGACTGTGTCCGCGGTGGGCAGACCGTGGATCAGCCCCTGCACCAGCAGCCACTCGGACACGAACCCGTTGCCCGGCGGCAGCGCGGCCGCGGCCAACGCGCCGACCCCGAACAGAGCGGTCGTGGCGGGCATCCGGGACACCAACCCGCCGAGTCCGTCCAGGTCGCGGACGCCGGTGGCTCGTAGCACGGACCCGGCGCCGAGGAACAGCAGCGCCTTGAAGGCGGCGTGGTTGAGCGCGTGCAGGACCGCGGCCGCGATCAGCAGGCTCGCGAGCGTCCGGTTGCCGTCGGCCGCGAACATCCCACCGGCGCCGACGCCGAGGAACACCAGGCCCAGGTTCTCGGTGGTGGAGTAGCCGAGCAGGCGTTTCAGATCCGTCGCAACGCTGGCCTGCAGGACGCCGTACAGAGCGGAGATCGCACCGGCAATCAGCACCAGCAGCCACCACCAGCGCGGACCACCGGCGAGCAGGTCGAGGCCCACGCGCAGGACGCAGTACAGGCCGAGCTTCACCATCGCGGCCGACATCAGCGCCGACACCGGACTGGGCGCCTCCGGGTGGGCGCGCGGCAGCCAGACGTGCAGCGGCACCAGGCCGGCCTTCGAACCGAAGCCGACGAAGGTCAGCACGAAGACGAGTGAGCGTGTGGTGCCGGACAGCTCTGCCTCGCGCAGCGCCGCGAAGGACTCACCGCCGGCCTTCGACGCGAACAGCACCAGGCCGAGCATGATCGTGATCAGACCGGCATGCGTCATGGCGCCGTACCAGACCCCCGCTTCGCGGACCGCCGCTCTGGACCGATGCTCGGTGAGCACCAGGATGAGCGAGGCGAGCGCCATCAACTCCCAGAGCACGAGGAACGTCGTCACGTTCGCGGCGACCGGGACGAGGATCATCGCCGCGGCGAACAGCGGCAGGACGCCCAAAGGAGTCTTGGCCGCTGTGTGGCCGCTGAAGTAGCCCAGGCTGTAGATGCCGGTGACGATCGCAACGCCGCCGATCAGCAGGCAGAACATGCCCGACAGCGCGTCGGCCGCGATCTCTGCCTCGCTCAGCGGGAGCAGCTCAGGCATGGTCGTCGAGTACGTCGCTCCGCTCAAGGCGAGCGCACCGACGAGCACACCCGCGGCGCCGACGGCGACCGTCGACCAGCCGGCGATCAGCACCCGGAGGCGTGGTCCAGTGGTGAAGGCACCCAGCGCACCCAGCCCGGCGGTCACCAGTACGCCGAGCAGCGCCCAGCCGATCGTCATCGTCCGGTCAGATCCCGCAGCGCTTCGATGATCCGGGGCGGCTCCGGCGGGCAACCCCTGACAACGACGTCGACCGGGATCACGTCGGCGACCGCCCCTTCGACACCGTAGCCGCCCGTGAAGACACCGCAGTTGTGCGCGCAGTCACCAACCGCGACCACCCGCTTCGGTGCGGGCGTCGCGTCGTACGCCTTGCGCAGCGGCTCGGCCATGTTCTTCGTCACCGGCCCGGTCACGAGCAGTACGTCGGCATGGCGCGGCGATGCGACCAGGCGCGCGCCGTACCGCTCGCCGTCGTACACCGGGCCGAACGCGGACCCGATCTCGATCTCGCAGCCGTTGCACGAGCCGGCGTCCACGTGCCGCACCTGCACCGAGCCGCGCAGTACGTCGTCCTGCTTGTCGTTGTTCGGCGTCGTGCCGGGCTTTTCGTCCGGCCGCTGTGGTGCGGGCTCGGCGACGCGGCCGGTGCTGCGGATCTTGTGGAAGAGCGCTCTCACCGCGCGGCCCGCCGTCCTCGCGAACGCTCCGAGGCAGCGTCCGCGCGCAGGCCGTCCAGCAGTTCGACCTGCTCGGACAGCACCTCGGTCAGAATGACTCGCGCGACGGCGAGCAGCTCGGCCACCTTGGGGCTGGCCAGCGAGTAGTACACCTGTGATCCCTCACGGCGGGTCGTCACCAGACCGGCGCGGCGCAGGACCGCGAGCTGCTGCGACAGGTTCGACGCTTCGAGCCCGAGCTCCGGCAGTAGTTCGCTGACGGCCATCTCACGCTCGCTCAGCAGCTCCAGCACGCGGATCCGCGCGGGATGCCCGAGGGTCTTGAAGAACTCCGCCTTCAGCTGGTGCAGCGGCGTCGTCATCTCGTCCCCTCGACCGGTCCACTCTTTTCGCAATCTATGCGATCATGAATTGAAGAATTCTGCAACTCGTACATGACTGGTCGAGGGGATGTGGGGCGTTCATGGACGCGTACGGCGAGGCTCTGCTCCAACGGATCGCCCTCGCCCGGGAAGAACTCCGCACCGCCCGCCGGGCCGGCGACCTCGACGCCGAACGCATCTACGCCGGCGAACTGGACAGCCTCACCCGCCAAGCCGCCGACAACAACATCGCCGTCCCACCGGACTCCTCCGCCACGTAACCGGCTGGTAGGGCGACGGGCTGCAGCTTGTGGCCCCGTTACTGCGGGGTTGGCTGGAGTGGTCCCGCAGATTTCGGGACCTTAGACCCTGACCAGCCCGTCGCGGCGCTGTCTTCATGGTGGGGATGAACGATTCGAATCCGCTGGACGCGCTCGCAGCCCGCGCCGGCCTCCGCGAACTCGCGGAACAGTTGTCTCTCGAATACGCCGGCGCCGTCGCGCCCGGCCGCGTCCTCAGCCTCGTCCTGACCACCGGCCACCGGATCCGCCGCCAGCACCCGGACTGGGACGACCTGCTCCGCGTCACCAAGTCCGCCGTACGCGCCAACCTGACCACCCTGATCGGCACCAACCTCGCCGCCGGCACCCACCGCCCAACGACAGCACCCACCCGGCGAGCTGCGCAGACCCCGATCCACACCACACCGCGCCGCCGGCACGCACCACGCCAGGTCGCCCGCGCTTTCTGACTTCGACTTCCAGCCGGCGGCGCCATCGCCCGTTGGCGCGCCGCACGATCTGCGCCCCGGCGATCAGCCGTCTCAGCCTTCGTGGTCGGGGTCGGCCTTCGTGGTCAGGCTCGGCCTTCGTGGTCAAGGTCGGCCTTCGTGGTCGGGGTCGGCCCTCGTGGTCAGGGGCAGCCTTCGTGGTCGGAGGTCAGCCTTCGTGGTCGGTGAGGAAGCGGCGGGGGTCAGTGGCGGGTCCGGCGGCGGAGCCGAGCCAGGCCTGGAAGCCTTCGGGGTCGCGGCGTTCGAGTTCGTCGAGGCAACGTTGTCTGTCGGCGACGATCCGAAGCCGTTCGAGTTCCGAGTCGGCGTTGCGGAGGGCGTCATAACTGTTGAGCCAGTCGCGGCACAGCCTGTCCGTACCGACCTCGGCGACGACCGGCGCTTCGACCTGGCGCCCGATCCCGAGCAGCGACGCGTACCGACGTACCGCCGGCGGAGCCCCGGCCGCCAGGAACAGCAGCAGTACCAACGCACCAGCCCCAAGCACCGCCGCGAACCCCAGCACCGCCGCAACGCCCACCGCGGCCGCCACCCCGACCAGAATCGAACGACCGACCGACGGCCCTTCGCCCGTCTCCGGATCATCGCCAACAACCATCGCCAACGCGACCACGACCGCGAGCAGCCCGAACACCCCCCAAGCCGCCATCGGCAGCACCACGAACCCGATCACCACCCCGACGACGCCCACCACGCCACAGGTGACCTGCCACGCTCGCCGATACCGCTCCACCACACACCCCCAAACCTCACCCAGGATCGGCACTCTCAGTACCCGTCCGACGCCACTTCATGCCCCACCCCCAGCCGCACCTCCCCCACCCCGAACTCCCTCGCCCGGCACCCCGCGCTGAGCACCCCCACTACGCGCGCCCATCAACCCGCCCGCCGCCCGCCGCCCGCCGCCCGAGCAAGCCTCGCCCACCGCCGGAGCATCCCTCGCGCGCCGGCCCGGACCGCGCGAGCCCCGAAAACGCCCAGTCGCCCCACACCAGAGCGACTTTGTGCACCAGATCCGTACGACACGCCGATCGCCGTACGGATCCCATGCACAAAGTGATCCCGGACCCCAACGGCCATCTCCACACGGGCGGCGGAAGCGCGGGCTCAGCGGATGGACCGGGTCCGCCCGCGGCAGCCGACGCTCGGCAGCGGCGGGCACCCGCGTTCGCCCGGATGCGTGCCGCGCGTGCCCACTTTGTGCACCAGATCCGTACGACACGCCGACCGCGGTACGGATCCCATGCACAAAGTGGCCCAACCAGCAACCACCGACGCCACGACCGTCACCACCCGCGGACCGCGCCACCGCGGACCGCCCCAGCCTGGGAACGCCCAGCCGCCGAGCGGCGCAACCACTTTGTGCACCACATCCGTACGACACGCCGACCGCCGTACGGATCCCATGCACAAAGTGATCCCGGACCCCAACGGCCATCTCCACACGGGCGGCGGAAGCGCGGGCTCAGCGGATGGACCGGGTCCGCCCGCGGCAGCCGACGCTCGGCAGCGGCGGGCACCCGCGCTCGGCCGGATGCGTGCCGCGCGTGCCCACTTTGTGCACCAGATCCGTACGACACGCCGACCGCCATACGGATCCCATGCACAAAGTGGCCCGTCCAGGCGCCGACGGGGCGCGCCACCACGCCGGCGTAGAGCGGGTTCGGTGGGTGGTACGGCGTGACCGGGGGCTGGTGTTTTACGGCGCTCGGAGGGTGAGGCCGAGGCCGGCTCGGGTGAGGAGGGTGAGCGTGTTCTGGGTGCGGGTATAGGTGACCGTGGTCCCGACGGTCGCGATGATGGCGGCTTCTACGGGGGCTGAGCCGGGTGGGCAGGGGTGGGTGGTGCGGGTGACGGCCGTGAACGTCAGTTGGGTGTTGGTGCGGGTGACGGTAGCGGTGAGGCGGTTGTGCCCGGTCCACGCGGTGAGGCGGTCGCCCTGGAACATCAGCCACGCTTCGGCCGCGCGGTGGTGGTAGTGGCGGAGGTCGGCGTTGGTGATGGTTGCGGCGACCTTCCATCGGGTGCCGTCGAGCGGGAGGTCCGGTTCCGCGATGCGCCGGTCCAGCAGGGTGATCGTCGTACCGTCTGCGTTCAGCGTGAGTTCGTCGCCGTTCAGCCGCCATGAAGGTCTGCTCATCAGGAATGCCTTCAACCACTCCTCCTGGTCTCGCAAAGGTGGTTGACTGCGGATCGCGGTACCGCCGAATCCGTCGATGTGGAGCGTTCCCTGAATCAGCAGTTGGCCGGCTGCGACGGCTACGGTCATCCGGTTGCGGCCGGCGTGCGCGCGTACGACGTCGTACACCCGCGGGCCGTCCGCGTTCTGGTTCGGCACCCGCTCGAACTCGAGCTGGATGCGCGTCCCCGGTACCAGCTCCCTGGACTCGCGGCCTTCCAGCACCGCCGTGGAAAGGTAGGCCTTGCCGAGGGGTGTCGGCCCCGCGTCCTGTGGCGCCATCTCGGATGCGAACTCGCGCAATCTGTCCAGCAGTACGTCGACATCCGCCGCGTGACCGGTGCGATCGATACTCAGCTGACCCTCACGATCGACGCGGACTGTCGTACCGATGCCGTACGACGCCTGTTCGCGGAGATGGTCCGCGTCAACGATCACCGTGCCGGGAGCGGAAGCACGATCCGCCACAGCGACACCGTACAGGTAAGAAAAGCTTTCCCAGAGCAGCGCCAGCGGACCCCAGGAACCGTTGAAGAACAGCACGCGACCGTCCGCAATCGCCGGCGCCAGCCATTCGGGCATCGTTGGATCCAATCGGATCGGCGCGAGGACGGAGACCCGTTCGGCGAGCGCGAAGTCGACCGCGGCCAGCGCGTCGTCGGGGAGGTCGAGGTACCGGTACAGCTTCTCCCGCGCGCCGGCCGAATGCACCGAGATCCCGAGCCGCCCGTCGTGCGAGTGCCAGATCAGAGCATCAGGATCGGAGGCAACCCCGCCGTACGGCATCGGACCGGGCCACGTCACGACCACGGCCGCACCCGCCCGCAGCCGATCGATCGCCTGCAACTGGGCGCGGTCGAGCTCGGGCAACTGCTCCATCACCTCCGAAGTATCGGCCCACCCATGCCGGGACGGCTACCCGGTTTCGGTCGTGCGCGGTACGCCGATCGACCCGCGCGTACGCCGTCCGAGGTGCGAGGCCCGCCTCCACGAGACGATGCGTCGAACGGCCGTGATCGCTGAGGGAGCTGATCCGACCGAACGACACCGGGCAGCACGCTTCTAACACTTGGAGCGCGGCACCTCGATGACCCACCGCACGGCGGTCGCCGTGGTGTCCGCCTCGATGGGTTGCTCTTGGCACGCCGTACTTGCGACTCATTGAACAGGTGTTTAATGTATTGAACATGCGTTCAACAAGGCAAGCCGACGACCTCTCGACGGCTGCGCGGATCCGGGACGCGGCGATCGTGCGGTTCGGGCGGGACGGGTTCGGGGCCGGACTGCGGGCGGTTGCGGCGGACGCGGGCGTGACCGCGGGCCTCGTGGTGCATCACTTCGGCTCGAAGGACGGGTTGCGCGCCGCGTGTGACGCGCATGTGCTGGGCGTGATCCGGTCCGAGAAGTTGAAGGTGACGACGCGCAGCCTCAATGCGATCACGCAGCTCGCCGACGTCGAGCAGTATGCGCCGTACGCGCTGTATTCACTGCGCAGCATGCAGGCGGGCGGCGAGCTCGGGCGGCAGTTCGTCGACCGGATGGCCGAGGACGCGCTCGAATACCTCGAGGTCGGCGTGCAGGCCGGGACGATCAAACCGAGCCGCGATCCGGTCGCCCGGGCCCGGTATCTGACGTATCACTACACCGGCTACCTGTTGCTGTGGATGTCGCTGTACGGCGGCCCGGTGGAAATCGAGCAGTTCCGGACCGAGCTACGGCGGCTGGCCGATGAGGTCACGCTGCCGGCCCTGGAACTGTTCACCGACGGTCTGCTCACCGATCGCACGATGCTCGACGACTACGTCGAGTACGTCAACGCTCCGCCCAAGCCCTAGGCCCGACGGAAGCAACCACACCCCGACACCCTCTCCCACGGAGGTTCGCTGTGCCCGATGCCCTCGCGATCTCGCAGTTGTACAAGTCTTTCGGTCAAGTGCGGGCCCTGGACGGCCTCGACCTGACTGTCCCCGCCGGCCAGGTCGCCGGTTTCCTCGGCCCGAACGGCGCCGGGAAATCCACCACGATCCGGATCCTCCTCGGCCTGCTCCGCGCCGACTCCGGCGAGGTGTCGGTGCTCGGCAAGCACCCGTGGTCCGACGCGGTCGCGCTGCATCGCCGGCTCGCGTACGTCCCCGGCGACGTCAGCCTTTGGCCGAACCTGACCGGTGGTGAAGCCATCGACCTGCTCTCCCGGCTCCGCGGTACGGCGAACCCCGCCCGGAAGAAAGAGCTCCTCGAACGCTTCGAACTCGACCCGACCAAGAAGGGCCGCACCTACAGCAAAGGGAACCGGCAAAAGGTCGCCCTCGTCGCCGCGCTGGCCGCGGACGTCGACCTCCTGATCCTCGACGAACCGACCTCCGGACTCGACCCGCTGATGGAAACGGTGTTTCAGCAATGCATCGCGGAGGTGAAGCAGGCCGGGCGCTCCGTGCTGCTGTCGAGCCACATCCTCGCCGAGGTCGAGAAGCTGTGCGACACCGTCACGATCATCCGCAACGGCCGCGCGGTCCAATCCGGCACGCTCACCGAGCTGCGCCATCTCACCCGGACGACGATCACCGCCACCCTCGAGCAGCCCCCGACCGGACTGGCCGATGCCGCTGGCATCCACGATCTGCGGTACGCGGACGGCGAGGTCACGTTCGACGTGGACGCCGACGAACTGCCGGCCGCGGTGCGGTTGCTCGGGCAGTACGGCGTACGCGCGCTGCACAGCGCACCGCCGTCCCTCGAGCAACTGTTCCTCCGGCAGTACGGCGACGAACTCGTCGGAGCGGACTCATGACCGAACTCACCGGCACCGGCACGCTGATTCGCTTCGCGCTGCGCAGGGATCGCGTGAAACTGCCCATCTGGATCGGTGCGATCGGCCTCGGCATGCTGTACGCCGTCAGCGCCCTGCCGACCGTCTACGGAACCCCGGAGGAACGCCGGGTTCGCGCCGACCTGATGAGCTCCCCCGCGGCGAAGCTGATGTCCGGCCCTGGCTACGGCCTCGACGACTACACGCTCGGCGCGATGATCAGCAACGAAATGGTGCTGTACCTCGCGATCCCGGCGGCGATGATGAGCATCTTCCTGATCACCCGGCACACGCGCGCCGAGGAAGAGACGGGTCGCGCCGAGCTGATCCGCTCCACCGTGGTCGGTCGGCACGCCGCCACCACCGCCGCGCTCGTCGTCGCCTTCATCGCCAATCTCGGCGTGGCGCTCGTGACCACCCTGGCGATGCTCAGCGGCGGCTTGCAGGCCACCGATTCCCTCGCGGTCGGTACCGGCATCGGACTCGCCGGATTGTCCTTCGCCGGCGTCGCGACGATCACCGTCCAGCTGACCGAGCACGCCCGCGCCGCGTCGAGTCTCGCGATGGCGGTGGTCGGCGCCGCGTTCCTGCTGCGCGCAGTCGGCGATGTCGCACAGCCCGGCGGCAACCTTCTGTCCTGGTTGTCGCCGTTGGCCTGGACACAACAGGCCCGTCCGTTCGTCGAGCTGCGGTGGTGGCCGTTGTCGCTGTCGGTCCTCGTCCTCGCCGCAACCGTAGCCTTTGGCTACCTCTTGTCGGCGCGCCGCGATGTCGGCGCGGGCGTCGTACGGCCGCGACTCGGGCGGGCCGATGCGGCCGGCTCGTTGTCGACACCGTTCGGCCTCGCCACCCGGCAGCAACGAGCCGGCCTGATCGGGTGGGGCGTCGGGCTGTTCGTGTTCGCCGTACCGATGGGATCGCTGAGCGATTCGGTGACCGATGCCGTCAGCAACAATCCGCAGCTGGCCGAGGTCTTCACCGCAACCGGTCAGGATCCACTCGATGCCTTCTACTCGACCATGGCGCTGTTCTTCGGCCTGTTGGTCGGTGCGTTCGCAGTGATCTCCGTACTACGCTTGCGTGCTGAGGAGCGCACCGGCCACACGGACGCCGCGCTCGCCACCGCGGTGTCGCGGCAACGGTGGTACTTCTCGTGGTTCGGATTCACCGCGGTCGCGTCCGCCGTACTGCTCGCGCTCAGCGGTCTGGGCATCGGCATCGGTGCGGCGACCGGAAGCGGCGGACCGGAGGCCCTCGGCAAGTCGGTCCTGGCCACCTTGGCGTTTCTGCCCGCGGTGTTGGTGGTGGCGGGTCTTGCGGCGGCGCTGTTCGGCGTACGGCCGTCCTGGTCGGCGCTGGCCTGGATCGTGGTCGGGTACGCCGCCTTCACCGGCTTGTTCGGTGCGCTGCTCGACCTGCCCGCCTGGGTCGCAGATCTGTCGCCGTTCGCGCACATCACGCCGAGCCCGCTGTCAGACCTCGAGGCAGCGCCGCTCGTCGTGCTCGCGATCCTCGCCGGTGGTCTCGCGGTGGCGGGCAGTACTGCCTTCACGCATCGCGACATCGAGGCCGGTTAGCCGATGCCCTCGCGGCTTTCGGGCTTGGCGGTGAGCCTGCGGTCGGACGAGTGGTGCGTGTGACCGTTGAGGCCGTTCAGCGGATGGCTGATGATCGGTCGCGGACGCAGGGCCGGGCGAGACTCCTGAGCTTGCGGTGCGGCATCGGCCTGCGGCTCGAGCTCGTCCGACGAGGCTTCCGAGAGGTCGCCGCGTTCGCCGTGCCAGTACGCGAGTCGTCCGGCGCGGCTGACCGCGCGCAGCCGGCGCTCGACGTCCGGCCGGCACTCGTCGGTGACCGCGAGCAGCAGGTGGTCGTTGGCGCGTAGCACGGTGTTCGGCTCCGGCACGAACAGCTTGTTGTCGCGGTGGATCAGCGTGATGACCGCCTCGCCAGGCAGCCGCAGTTCGGCGACCGTCACCCCGGCCAACCGGGAGCGCTCGGGCACGGTGAACTGGAGGACGGTGGCGTCCACCTCCTCCAGCGGCGCGGACTCGATCGTGACGTCCCGTGGAGCCATCGACTCCGCCACCCCCAGCCGGCGCGCGGCGAGCGGCAGCGTCGGCCCCTGGATCAGGGTGAACACGACCACCAGCAGGAAAACGACGTCGAAGATCCGTTCCGCCGAGGGCAGCCCGACGGTGATCGGAATGGTCGCGAGCACGATCGGTACGGCGCCGCGCAGGCCGGCCCACGACATGAACGCCTGCTCGCGCCACGGGATGCGGAACGGCGTCGCACACAACAGCACCGACAACGGCCGCGCGACCAGCAGCAACGCACCGCCGACGATCAACGCGGGAAGCAGCGCACCCGGCAGCCGGGACGGGCTCGCGAGCAACCCGAGCATCACGAACAGACCGATCTGGGCCAGCCACGCCAGCCCCTCCGCGAACCCCTGTGTGGTGCCGCGGTGCGGCAGCGCAGCGTTTCCCAGCCACAGACCGGCGATGTACACGGCAAGGAACGGACTGCCGCCGGCGATCCCCGCGGTGGCGAACGCGAGCATGGCGATCGCGATCGTCGCCAGCGGGTACAGCCCGGCGGCCGGCAGTGCGCTGCGGGACAGGATCCACTGCCCGACCCGAGCGATGGCCAGACCAACGACCGCGCCGATCACGAGCTGGCGCACCATCATCAACGCGACCGAACCGGCGCCCGCCTGGTCCCAGGCATCCGAGGTGACGACGGTGACGAGGATGATCACCGGCGGGTCGTTGAACCCGGACTCCGCCTCGAGCGTCGCCCGCAGTCTTCGTTGCAGCGGTAGCCGTCGCATGACCGCGAACACGGCCGCCGCGTCCGTCGAGGAAACGACCGCGCCGAGGAGCAGCGCCGTACGCACATCGACGTCGAGAGCCCAGTACGCCAGCCCGGCCGTCACCACAACACTGATCGCGACGCCCGCGGTGGCCAGCACGAGCGCGAGCCCGGCCGCGGGGCGGATGACCTCCCACCGCGTCGTCAGCCCGCCTTCGGCCAGGATCACCGCCAGCGCCAGCGAGCCGAGGATCATCGTGAGCCCGGTGTCCTCGAAGTGCAGGCCGAGGCCGGCCTCACCGATGGTGAGACCAATGGCCAGGTAGAGCAGCAGGCTCGGCAGTCCAGCCCGGATCGACACGCGGACCGCGGCGACCCCTGCAAGCAGGACCAGCGTCCCGGCCAGGACGACGGTGTTCAGGTCGGACGGGTTCATCGTCGGCCCGGGGTACGGAGAGATCGACAGTCACAGCGGACAACCGCGGCGCTCCGAACGCGCACGTCCGCCGCCCCCGCCGCAGAGCTCGCGGTCACGACAACTCCTCCCCTCCGGCCGGCTACACCTTCCTCCAGTCGGTCGTCGTACCCGGTGGAACGACCACCTCCTCACCAGTTTTCCGCCGTACCGAGTGCGGCTGTATGCGGTCTATCACCCATCTTTCGACGACCGGACTCAGAGCGACGTACGGCGGCGCGGGGGCGGCGGGGTGGTTCGACGGCGCCGGTACGACGGCGCGAGTGCGGGACGAGTGCGGCGGGGCCGGGTGGTCGCGCAACCGGCGAGGAGGTGCCGGAAGGACCGGGTGACCGGTGACCTTGGTCCCTTGGCAGCAGTGTCAACGGGCGTGGACTGGAGGTAGGCGAGGGGAGTCACTCGGACACGAAGCGGCGGGCCCCCTCCCCCGCGAACCGTGCCCGGTGTCTGCCGAACCCCGGCAGTCCACTCCCCTCGCCGCCACCCGCCGGCTTTGTGCATGGGATCCGTACGACCACCGGCGTGTCGCTACGGACACCGTGCACAAAGTCGCGGGAACCGGGTCACCAGCGGGAGTTCGGACCGCTGCCGGCGTGGCGTGTCAGCTCGACAGGACGAGTCGCCGACCAGGTGGTGCACTCGCGCGTAATCGGGTTCGCGCGCACGCCGGCCAGCGGCACACTTCCTGTCGAGCTGACACGCAGCCGGCGCCGTCGGGGCGATGGGCCGACCGAGGGGTCAGCGCTGCCCGGGCGCGCGAGTGGGCTGTCGGTCTGCGTGGGCGTTGCGCGGTTGGCCGGTGTCCGTGTGCGACTGGGCTGCACCGGCATCGACGGGCGCTTCCACGTCGGCGGCGGGGCGTTCTGCGCCGGCATCGGCGGATGGTTGGGCTCCGTCGGCAGGTTGACCGTCTGCGTCGCGGTACGCGGGTGGGGTGGGGGTATTGAGGGGTTCGTCGGGGGTGGGGGCTACTTCGGTGTCGGTCCAGGCTTTGCGGTGGGAGAGGAAGGTGGCGAGGGGGCCGGGCAGCTCGGCGGCGCGGTCGCCCCAGTCGTAGACGACGGCGGTGCCGGCGATGAAGTCGTGCAGGGCTCGGTGTTCGTGGTGCAGGAGGACCGGGAGGAAGCCGAGGCCGAACGCCAGCGTGTTCAACGGAAAGGCGAGCGTCCGCACGAACGCGGACCGCACCGGAAGCGTCGCGCCGTTCTTGCGGACGACGCGCAACCCGACGATCGACTTCCCCACTGTGCGCCCGGTGATCGCCAATCCGGTGAACACGTACAGGAAGGCCCACACCACCAGCGCGATCGTCGACACCCGCCCGGACCATCCGGTGAACGACGCGTCGAACAGCACGTTGATCAGCAACTTCAGTCCCGCGTGCGCGAGCGTGTACGTCGCCATCAGGATCCCGATGTCGATCAAACTCGCCACCGTCCGCGTGACCGCATTCGCATACCGGCCGGTCACCGTACGGCGGACCTGCGCCACAGCCGGCCCCCGCGCCCGCAGCAACTCGGGCGTGTCCGGCAGGTGCCGCCGATCACGCCGCAGCAACCGATCGACGACCCGCCCGACCAACGCATCCAGCCCGACGAGCTGCCGCCGCCCCAGATCAAGGGCCGATTTCGCCGCGTGACTCGTACTCGCTGCGACCACCTCGGGGACACCGGACCGGCGGACGACCGCCTCGAGGTCGACCTCGCGGAGTACGGCGTCCAGATCGATCGACTTCAGCAACTGGTTCAGGTCGGCGCGCTGTAAGAGCCGGTCGATGTCGATCCGGTCCAGGACCCGGTTCAGGTCGACGTTCTCGAGCAGGTCGTTCAGGTCGATGCGGTCGAGGACGCGGTTCTCGTCGATCCGGTCCAGCAACCGGTTGATGTCGATGCGTTCGACCAGCGCCTCGACGTCCACGAACTCCAGGACCACGTTCGGATCGATGGTCTCGGCGACGCGCCCCGTCATCGCCCCCGTGACCCGGCCGAGGAAGCCTTTCGAATCCCGCCGATCGGGTTTGTACAGGTTGGACGCCATGCGCTGCTCCACGTGGGGATCGCGGTCCCGTGCCGCTGCGGCTCGTGGCGTCAGGTGAGCGCCACAACACCCAGCGACTCCATCGTTGGCACAGCAACGAACAGCCCGCCTCATCCAAGTCGGATGAGGCGGGCCCGGACGACTGTGAGCTCAGATCGGCAACGGCTCGTAGTTGGCACCGAACGGCGCGTCGGGCCGGGTGAACTCGCCCATCAGGGCTCGCCGGAGTGGTGTGGTGCGCTCGAGGAACTCCGGGTCGTTGCCGAACCGGTCGGCCGGGCGCACCCACGGCGGGCTGTACACGTAGTGCGTGGTGAAGCGGTCGTAGTCGCCGTCGTGACGGAAGGTCCGGTGCCAGACGCCGTTGTGGAACACCAGGACCGACCCGGCCTCGGCACACACCACATGACCGATCGGTACGTCGCCCTTGTTCGCGCGCACCGAGTCCGGCAGCGGGACCCGCGACCGATGACTGCCGGGAATCAGCTCCATGTTGCCCATACCCGGCTCGGTCTGATCGGTCAGCAGGTACGACACCCGCAGCTGCAGCAGCGGCACCGGGTACCCGAGGTCCTTGAAGTCGTACGCCGACGACCCGTCCTGATGCCATCCGCCGTTGCCCGCATGCGCCGGCTGCATGGTGTTCCACCCGGCTTGCAGGACGAAACGGTCGCCGAGCAGCCCCTTCACCTTCGGCAGTACGTCGGGGTGGTCGATGAGCCGCTCCAGCACCGGCTCACTCTCGTACGTCCGCCCGATCTGCCCGAAGGCGCGATCGCGGTGCCCGTGCAGGCGTTGCGACACGTCGTACGCCTCGGCGGCCTCGTCCTTGGTCAGCACATCGGGGATCAGGAAGTACCCCCACGACTCGAAGATGAAGCGGTCGGTCTCGGTCAGCTCACCTTTGCCCACAACGGGATCAAGCATGGCTCTGTCCTCTTCCTCAGGGATGGCGGAACAGCGGTGATGGTCGAACAGCGGTCGGCAGGAATCACGACAGCGACGCCGGTACGTCGGCAGCGCAGCCACCGCCCCGGGGTGATCCGCGGGTGGGTGGCGAAGGGACCGGCGAACTACTCAGAGCCGCAGCGCGGGCGACCAACGCCGACGGCGGCTCGCCGGGCGGAGCACCGGCGAGATGAATGCGGCCACGAACCTGACGCGCGTCATGTCTCGACGATAGATCGATTTCCGGCCGACAGCACTCCCATCGAGCGCGTCGTCTCGCCTGTTGACACCCTCACGCCGGTCGCCTCGGCCTCACCGTGACGTGAACTGTGGGCGTCTGCTCAGCAGGAGAACGCCGAGAACGATCAGCCAGACGGCCCACAGGTAGCTGCCGATCAGGCCGCCGAGGTCCCAGACCGGGAAGTTCGGTACGGCGGTAGCGAGAATGTCGCCCTGGTTCACCAGGTAGAGCGCGCTCGCGATCAATCCGAGCCAGCCGGTCCAGGTCGGCAGCACCCGCGTTCTCAGAATGATGACGCTGACGGTCACCGACCACGCGATGCCGAGCAGTTGTCCGAGGTGCTCGCCCAGCAGCGCGCCGCCGTACTGGTGTTGCGCGGTCCATGCCGCGGCGATCGCCGTACGAGCGCCGACCCCGCCGGCCACGTAGGCGTCGGCCAACGGCGGTACGACGAAGACCCACCGCAGGAACCCGATCAGCGCCAGCACGACCGAGATCGCACCGGCGAAAGTTGCCGCGCGCAACGCCACGTCGTCGCGCCGGTCCAGCGCCGCCGGCAGCAACAGGATCGGCACCAGCAGGATCGCGTACGTCCAGGCGACCGCGAACCACGTCCACACCAGACCGGTCCCGCCGTCGGCGAACTCAGGCAGGACCACGTTCGCCGGTTCGCGCAGAATGTCGGGCCAGTCGAACGTCATCGACAGCACCGTCGCGGCCACCAGGAAGGCCCCGGTGGACACCAGAAGGAGAACGCCTGTCGTTCGCGCAATCCGCGGCCGCGGCTCATCCCCCGTCGCGGTTGCGGTGACCTTCGTCCGGCTACTGGTCGTGCTCATACGATCGCCCCCCGCACGACATCGATGCCGTTGCCTCCGAACCGGCAACGATCAATTCCCAGTCGCGCTACTGCCCAGCATCCTCCCGCCCGGATCGGGTGTCCATGTGGACAATCCGTGCCCCACCCGCGCATGCTGAATGCACAATCCGCAGCTCGCGCCGGGTGGGGATCATGGCGCACGAGCTTTGCGCTCCGGGGGGAGATTCAAATGGGTACTGTCATCGATCGGCGCGGCCTGACCACCGACGTCCGAAAAACGGCGACGATCACCGGGTGGCTCATGGTCGCCACTTTCGTGACCTCGATTCCGGCGTATTTCTTCTGCTACGCGCCGGTGCGAGATCACCCCGAGTACATCACCGGCATCGGACCGGATCCGACCGCGAGCGTGGCGCTGGGCGCGGTGCTCGAACTGTTCCTGATCATCGCCAACGTCGGGACCGCGGTCGTGCCGTACGCGATCTTCCGGCGCTACAGCGAGTCCCTCGCGCTGGGGTACGTGACCGCGCGGGTGCTCGAATGCACGTTCATCGCGATCGGAATCATCAGCATGCTGACCTTCCTGCTGATGCGGCAGGACGGTACGGCGGGTGACAATGCGGCCTTCGGCGAAACCTTGGTCGCGATCTACGACCGGTCGTTCCTCGTCGGCCCGGGCTTCTTCGCCGTCGTCGCGAACGGAATGATCCTCGGTTACTTGATGTTCCGCTCCGGATTGGTACCGCGCGGGCTGGCAATTCTCGGGCTGATCGGAGGTCCGCTGCTGGCGGCGTCCAGCATCGCGGTGATGTTCGACCTCACCGAGCGGGGCTCGACGATTCAGGGTCTGGCAACGATTCCGGAGTTCATCTGGGAGCTCTCGTTCGGCATTTACCTGATCGTCAGGGGATTCCGGCCGTCGCCGATTCTGGAGGCTGCTCCGCGATGAATTCAGGCCGGGTCCGGTCGGACGCCGGTCAGTTCGGCGGTGCGCGTCCACAGGCGCGCACGCAGCAATGGGTCGCCGGCCCGCGGGTCGACGCGGGCCGGGCCTACGCCGCCGAACAACTCGCCGAACTTCCGCGGCCCGTAATAGCCGCCGCCAAGGGCCTCGGGCGCCGTTGCCGCGAACAGCAGCGGCAACGTGCCCTCGGGTACAGACTGCGACACGGCTTTCGTCATGGCGTTGAGGGGCTTCGCGAACCGGCCGAGTCCTTGGTTGCGCGCGCCCGCGGCGGCAATCTCCGTGGCGGTGAAGCCCGGGTGGGCGGCCAGGCTGATGACGGACGAGTCCGCGGCCCGCAGCCGCTCCTGCAGTTCGAGCGCGAACATCAGGACCGCGAGCTTCGACTGGGAGTACGCGTACGCCATCCGGAAGCGCCGCCGCTCGAAGTCGAGGTCCTCCACGTCGAATCCTTTACCGCGCTGCGCGATGCTCGACACCGCGACGACGCGGGCCGCATCCCCGGCCCGCAACGCCGGCATCAGCTGCCACGTCAACGCGGCGTGACCGAGATGGTTCGTGGCCAGGATCGACTCGTGCCCGTCGACGGTACGGCGTAGCTTCCCGGCCGGAATGCCCGCGTTGTTGATCAGCAGCTCGACGCGATCGCCCGTACGCTCCCGGATCTCGGCCGCGGCCGCACGCACCGAGCCCAGGTCGGAGACGTCGAGCAGGACGAGCTCCCCGCCGACGGCGGCCGCCGCAGGCTCGCCGCGCTCGCGGGACCGGCAGGCGAGGATCACGCGCGCCCCTTTGCCGGCGAGCACGGTCGCCGCGCGCAGGCCGAGGCCCGAGTTCGCACCGGTGATCACGACCGTACGGCCGCTCTGGTCCTTGATGTCGTTCTCGCCCCAAGCGGCCATGGACGAGGATGCTAGCCCGTGGCAAGGTCCCGGCCGCCGCCCGTTCCGCGTCGCGCACGGTCGGCGTGGCAGATGGACTCGGCCGGTAGGCGTTGACGAGGATGCTGCAGGAAGTTTGAGATCGCGTGACGTTCGGCGTCCGCCCGGGATCGTGACCTCCTGACCGCGTTAGACAGGTGCCGTCAGAGAGTCGGAGCAGGTTGGGGCAGTGAGTCTTTCGATGGACGTCCACCGGAGTGTCCGGTCGGTGCTCGCCGCTGCGCTCAGACGAGTCGTTCGCCGCCGTGCCCCCGGCGCGGGTCCCGCGGACACCAGGTTGCACGACTGGACCGACACCGAGCTGTACTCGGTCTGGTGCGCGACCGGCACCGAGCTCCTCAAGGCAGTGCCTGCCGAGGACGCCGGCCGCACGCTGACTGCCTCCGAGGCGCGCCGCTACCTGATCACCGAGATCGAGCGCCGCCGTCCCCGCGAAGCGTCGGCCTGGCTCACGTCGTCCTCGGCCCTCTCCGGCGAACCCCCGAGGTTCCTGCTGCGCTGAGCCCTGAGTTCGTACCGCGGTTGTGGCTGCGGTTGTTGCTGCGGTGCGTCCGGGATGCCGGGTCGTTGACGCGGACATTGAGAGTTCTTGACGTTCTGCGGCGAGCGTTCACCGCGGGTGAGGTCGTGGATTACGGTCGCGCTCAGGCGCGGCCCGTGAACAGGCGCGAGGGCCGGGCCGGTCGGGTGCCGGACGGCGATCGTTGAGGGGCGACCGCCGCCCGCACCCGCCACCCTCCCGCATCACCCAGCACCACCGAGCAGCACCGAGCACCGTCTGGCACCGGCAGCGCGCCACGCCGTGCGGACCAGCGGGAAAGCGTTTTCGAGGTGATCCTTGTCAGGAGGAACACCGCCAAGGCCGGCCGTACGTGAGGAGCTCGACAGATGCGCTCTCCTTCCCCCACCGATCGGACCGCCCCGACGCCGACGCAGATCGCCACGCTGTGGATCGCCGGTGCATTCATCGCGTTGGCGAGCTTCGGTCTTGTGCGCCACATCGATGCCTTGAGCCCCTGGGTGCCGGGGCCGGATTCGGTGGTGTTCGGGCTCTTCAACGCGCCCGTCACAGACACCGTGGTGCACTTCGCGCTCGGCGCGGCCGGACTGTTCGCGGCCGGATCGATCAGGTCCAGTCTGATCTTCCTGTCCGCGACCGGCGTCCTGCTTCTGCTCCTGGTTGCCTACGGGCAACTCGACCCGAGCCCGCCGCTGCCCGGCGTCATCCCCACGCAGGCCGCCGACGTGGTGCTGTACGTCCTGCTCGCCGCCGCCACGGTCGTCGCGTGCGTCGCCGCCCTCGCCCACCGCAGGATCCCCGTCCGGCGGTAGCTCAGTCCACCTGCACTCACGTCTCGCCCGGCAGGCAGCAGATCAGTCCGCGTCCGCTCGCTTCTCGTCGGCATCGTGGACGCGGACATGCACGTCCGACGCGATGTCCAGCGCCAGCAACGCACACTGCAGCGACTCGAGATCAGGCTCGCCGCCGAACGGTACGGCGTACAGACACAGCGCACGCCGGCCGTCGGTTGTCCATCCCGCTTCCTCGATCTCGCCCGCGTCGTCCAGCAGCGGCTCCCAGCCGTCCTGCGCCAGATGCTCGAACGCACTGCGCAGATCGGCCTCGTACAGCGACAGGCCGGCCTCGCCCTCGGCGCCTTCCAGACAGTTGTCCCAAGCGGCCTCGACGAGCGGATCCTGCGGCGCGGGCACATCGGTCGACGGGCGCGGCAGCACGAGATACCCGGTGCCGGTCAGCGGATCCAGGTAGGCGGTGTGAGCGGCGAACTCCATCACAGTCACGTCGACGTAGCCGGGGTGGCTGGGTTCGCGATCAGGTCGATTCACAAGCGGTGATACCTCACAGGACCGGGTCGGGCGGAGCCGGCAGCGCGGCGGGTCAGGCGGCCTCGACGTCGAAGACGCGGTCGAGGCCGGTACGACGCAGTACGTCGGACATCTTGCGGCTGGCGTGCCGGATCACGACTCCGCCCCCGCGCTGACGGCAGACGCGGTGGGTGTCGAGCAGGGCGGCGAGCACCGTGGACGACAGCTCGGCGAGATCGGACACGTCGATGACGACCAAGCTCGCTCCGTCCATCACCAGCCCGCGCAGCCGCCAGCGCAGCGACGTCAGCCCGCCGATCAGGTCGGCCTCCGTGATCGTCACCACGGCCTTCTGCGGGAGCGGACTGTGCAGCGCGTCGGTCATCGAAGGTCGCCTTCCGGAGAATGTGGCAGTACTACCAGCCCTACCAGCCTGCGCTACCGACATTGAGAACGCTCGGCGTCCTTCTTGACGATCGGATGACATCGGGCACCCCGCGGCAACGATCGAGCTGTTGCTTGCGACCATGGACCCATGCCGATGCAGGTCCTGATCGTGGAGGACGACGACCGTATCCGGGCTGTCCTGCGCCTGGCCCTCGAGGACGAGGGGTACCAGGTAGCCGAAGCAGCCGATACCCCGTCGGCGCTGGCCGAGGTACGGTCCTCGATGCCCGACCTGATGATGGTCGACCTGATGCTCGGGGAGGTCGACGGCTATACCTGCATCCGGGAGGTGCGGCGACTGAGCGACATCCCGATCGTCATCGTCAGCGCCCGCTCCGACACCCACGACATCGTCGCCGGGCTGGAGGCGGGCGCGGACGACTACGTCACCAAACCCTTTCAGGTCAAGGAGATCACCGCGCGGCTGCGTGCCCTGCGCCGGCGGCTGCGCAGCAGCACCGACCCCGTCGAGGCCGACATCGTCCTGGATCCGGCCGCGGACCACCGGCTGGTGCTGTCGACGTCGCGTGGCGCGGTCACGCTCAACGGCAAGGACGTTCCGCTGACCGTCACGGAGTACCGCCTGCTGGTCGAGCTGGCGCAGCCGCCGGGTCGGGTGCTGAGCCGATCGGCGCTGCTGGCGTCGGTCTGGGAGCACGGGTACTACGGGGACGAGCGCATCGTCGACGTGCACATCCGCAGGCTGCGCACGAAGATCGAGCGCGACCCCGGCAAGCCGCAGCTCGTGGTCACGGTGCGAGGGATGGGCTACCGGCTGGATCCGCAATGAGCACAGGGCTGCGCGTACTGAGCCGTCCGTGGGGTTTGCGGCGCCGACTCGTCGTCGTTTTCGCGCTGGTCGCCCTGCTCGTGTCGGCGGTCTTCGCCGTCAGCACCTACCTCATTTCCCGCAGCTATCTGCTCGCCCAGCGCGAACACGTCGTACAGCACCAGGCATTCGCCGATGCCGTGTTCGTGCAACGCCGGCTGCAGAGCGCGGGCGCCGACGTCTCCGCCATCCTGACCGCGGCCGGAACACCCGCCGGACACACGATCATCCTCAACTGGCGAGGTCAGTGGTACGCGTCGGCGCTCGATCAGGGCCAGGACGCCATCCCGGCCTCGGTACGGCGGGACGTCGCAGCCGGTACTGCGTCCAGCCAACGTTTCCACACCGCGGACGGGCCGGCGATGGCAGTCGGCGTACTGGTTCCGTCGGTCGATGCGGAGTTCTACGAGATCGCTCCACTGCACGAGCTCGACGGGACGCTGCGATTGCTCAGTGGGATCCTGCTCGGCAGTGCGTTGCTCGCGACGGCCGCCGGGGCAGCGCTCGGGGTGTGGGGCAGTCGTTCGGTGGTCACGCCGCTGAATCGGGTTGCGGCGACAGCTGCGTCGATCGCGGGCGGGGATCTTGATCGGCGGTTGCCTGCCACGCTGGACCCTGAGTTGGCGACGATCGTCGGTTCGTTCAACAGTATGGTCGACACGCTGCAGCAGCGAATCAATCGTGATGCTCGGTTGGCCGCGGACGTTAGCCACGAGTTGCGTTCGCCGTTGACGACGCTGGTCGGCAGTGTCGATCTGCTCAACGCGCGCCGCTCCGAGTTGTCAGAACGATCCCAGCGCGCTCTTGATCTGGTGACCGCCGACCTGCAGCGCTTCCGGCGCCTGCTCGAGGATCTGCTGGAGCTCGCGCGGTCGGACGGCGGGCTCGATGCGCGACCCAGCACGGCTGTCGAATTGGCACCGCTGCTGCGGCAGGTGCTCGGCGAGGTGGGATGCGATCAGTCGCTGCTGTCCTGCCCGGAGGATCTGTCGGTGCTGGCCGACAAACCTCGGCTGGGGCGCCTTTTCCGCAACCTGTTCGAGAACGCACAGCGCCACGGCGACGGGTTGGTCGGTGTGCAGGCGGCGCGATCCGGGGAGGACGTCGTGGTGTTCGTCGACGACAACGGCCCCGGCGTACCCGCCGACGACCGGGAGCGAATCTTCGAACGCTTCGCCACCGGGCCCGCCAAACGCGGCTCGTCCTCCGGCACCGGTCTCGGCCTGGCGCTGGTCACGGAAACGGCGGCCGCCCACGGCGGTGCGGTCTGGTGCACGACAGCCCCTGGCGGCGGAGCCCGCTTCGTCGTCAGGTTGCCGGAGGCATCCACATGAACCGGCGTCCGCTCCGCGATGCGTGGTCGATGGCAACGATCGTCCTGGTTGCCGTGGCGGCACTACTGGTCGGATGCGGCGTACCTGTCCAGAACGAGCCGAGTCCGATCGACCCGGCCGCCGTACCGACGCGGCTCCACAGCCCCACCTCGCCGCGCTCCGCTCCCCCGGCCGCAACCCCGGGCCGGGCGACGATCCAGGTGGTCTTCGTCCAGAAGGAGCAGCTCGTCACGCTGGTCCGCGACGCCTCCGACCCCGATCCCTCGGACCGCCTCCAGACGGTGATCGCCGCATTGCTGGCCGGCCCGACCGCGGCCGAGCAGGCGAACGGCCTGACCTCCGCCCTTCCCCCCGACCTCCAACTCTCCGTCGGCGCCATTGAAGGCACCCGTCTCGAGCTCGAACTTTCCGGGGAGACCGGTGGTCGTTCCGCCGCCGAGAACGTCTTGGCAGTCGGGCAGATCGTCCTCTCGGTCACCGCCGTACCGGGGATCGACGAGGTGACGTTCTCCCGGGACGGCAAACCGGTCGAAGCCCTGCTCGCCGACGGTGCCCTCACCGGCGCGCCCTTGAAGGCCACGGATTTCGCCGCCCTCCGCGCCCGCTGACGCAGCTCTGAACAGCTGCGGGCCGGGGTGGGTGATTGTTGCCTCGACACCTAGTTGCATGCGGCGTCAGATTGTTTCCGGGCCGGAGGCTGCGTCGGGATTGAGGCAATATTGAGAGTTCTTGACTTTTTGCCCTTGAACGTTCCAATGACCCAGCGGTTTGCCTAGCGTCCTTGCCCAGGTTCGGTGGATTCGTTGGCGCGAAAGCCGAGCCCGGTGGATGCCGGCGGCGCCCGCAGACGCCGTCGGCATCCCACCCCAGACCCCGGTGCCCCGTCCACCCGCAGCCCGTCGGTCCGTCCCCCGCAGCCCGTAACCGTCAGGCAGCGCCAGTTGGGCTTGACCTCGGCCCCGGTCCTGCGCTGTCTCGAGTAACCGTCAGGCAGCGCCAGTTGGGCTTGACCTCGGCCCCGGTCCTGCGCTGTCTCGAGTAACCGTCAGGCAGCGCCAGTTGGGCTTGACCTCTGCCCCGGTCCTGGGCTGTCTCGACGGTGCTGATCGTCGAGGGTTCGCTCGGCATCCGGGTCGGAGCCTCCTGAGTGACCGTGGTCATAGTGGATCGCGCGGGCCAGACACGATGGGTGACCCCCTCGTGTTGGGGCTTCTCTGTTGGTACACGAGCAGACAACCCCCAACACGAGCGGATGTCCCACCCTTGTGAGCGATCCGTGGGTGGCCCGGGTGACCGAGTTGCCGCCCACGTTGGACCACGCCCGACCGCGCTCGACCGCGCTCGACCGCGCTCGACCGCGCACCGCCGGTCAGATGACCGCTGATCGGATCGCCGCCGACCGGATCACCCGTTGCTGGAGCCGCATCTGTGGAGGGTTTTCCCGCGTATGGCGGTCAAAAGCCTCCAGTGTCGTGCGGAAAACTCTAGCGGGTCG